>NZ_JBSGXZ010000020.1:0-138807 GCF_053610285.1 Lentzea sp. NPDC054927 | reverse complement strand
TTTTGTTCTTGTGTGTGTGGGGGGGGGGGTGGGGGACCCCCACCCCCACGGAAAGGTGACCACCCACAAAGCCCACAACCCCAGATGCACCCCACCAAAACACCAGGTAGAACTGGTCTCAGCACCATCTCAGCAACCCGCCCCCAAGCTAGTAACCACAAGCCCTTGGAGGAGGGGACCAAATGAACAACCGAAAGGTGACCCTGGCCGCTGCTGCGGCCGGTGTGCTCACCGGTGCGGCAGGCCTAGGCCTGCTGGCAATGCCAGCAGGCGCAGGCCAGCCACCATCCCTACCCGCAATCGCCCCGGAAACCCTGGTCGAGCAGGTCCTGACGAGCAAGCCGAGCGCGTTCGGCGGCACCGTGGAGGTCGACAACAAACTGGGTCTCCCGGCGATCTCGCAGATCCCGCAGCTGGCCGACGGCAAGCACAGCGCCAGGATCTGGACCGACGGCAACGGCAAGCTCCGGCTCGCCCTGCCGAACGGCCAGTCCGAGCAGACCATCGTGGACGACGGCACCACCACGTGGTCCTGGAACTCGCAGGACAACGAGGTGACGAAGTCCGAGCACAAGGCGGACCAGAAGCCTGACCAGCCGAACTCCGAGCAGAAGGCGATCGACCCGGCCACCGCGGCCAAGGAGATCGTCACCATGACCAAGGAGTTCAGCGACATCAGCGTCGACGGCACCGCAAGGGTCGCCAACCGCGCTGCCTACGAGCTCGTTCTCACCCCGAAGGCGAGTGAGAAGACGCTGATCCGCGAGGTCAGGATCGCCGTCGACGCCGAGCTCAAGATGCCGCTGAGGGTCGCTGTCCTGACCAACGGGACGAGCGAGCCGTCCGGCACGGTCGGCTTCCGCGAGATCAACGTGGGCAAGCAGGACGACAAGCTGTTCCAGTTCACCCCGCCGGCCAACGCCAAGGTCACCACGCCGGAGGCCAAGGAGGAGCGCCAGCAGGGCAAGCCAGAGGTCGGCATCGAGCAGGCGCTGCAGGGCAAGGACCCGCAGATCTTCGGCACCGGCTGGGACACCGTGGTCGGCGCGCGGATCCCCGCTGAGGCCATGGCCCAGGTGCCCGCAGAGGCGCAGGGTCTGGTCGACCGGTTCACCAAGAAGGTGAGCGGCAGCTGGGGCAGCGGCAAGCTGTTCAACACCAAGGTCGCCACGATCCTGATCGCGGACGACGGCCGTGTTGTCGCGGGCGCCGTGCCCGAGCAGGTGCTGTTCGACACGATCGGACAGGTGAAGTGACCACCTCGACCAGCGCGCCGGTGACAGCACCGACGAAATCCGCTGTCGCCGCGCGGACCAGGGGTCTGCGCAAGGAGTACGGGAGCACGGTCGCCGTGGACCGCGTCGACCTCGAGGTGCCGGAGGGGGCTGTGCTCGGCATGCTCGGCCCCAACGGGTCGGGCAAGACGACCACGATCCGGATGCTGCTCGGGTTGGTGCGGCCCACCCAGGGGGAGATCGAGCTGCTCGGCAAGCCGTTGCCAGACGGTGCCGAGCACGCGCTGCCGCACGTTGGCGCGCTGGTCGAGGGTCCGGGGTTCCACCCGTTCCTCAGCGGGCGGGAGAACCTCGTCAGGTGTGCCGCGTTCGAGCCGCTGCTGCCGAAGAAGCAGATCAAGCAGGCAGTGGAGGACGCGCTCGAACGCGTCGGGCTCGCCCAGGCGGCCCATCGCAGGTACCGGGGGTACTCGCTCGGCATGAAGCAACGTCTCGGCCTGGCCGCGGCGTTGCTCGTGCCGCGCAAGCTGGTCGTGCTCGACGAGCCGACCAACGGCCTCGACCCGGCGGGAACCAGGGAGATCCGCAAGATCGTCGCCGAACTGCACGCGGCGGGCAGCACCGTCCTCGTCTCCAGCCACCTGCTGAGCGAGGTCGAGGCGACCTGCACGCACGTCGCCGTTCTGCACCGCGGAACCGTGGTGGCGCAAGGAGAGTTGACCGAACTGCTGCAGGCGGGCGGTTCGGCGCTCCAGGTGATCACGCCGGACGTCGAGACGGCACTCAGCGCGTTGCGGCAGGCCAAGATCTCCGCACGACCGCTGGGTGACGGCCTGCGCGTCGAGCTCGCGGGGACGAGCGCGCCTCAGGTGATCGAGACGCTCGTCAAGGCAGGCGCCCAGGTCTTCGAGGCGACGCGCTGGAAGACCGGGCTCGAAGAGCTGTTCGCACGGCTCACCGAGGCCGAGGAGGCCGAGCGCGGAATGTCCGCTGTGGACACGCTGGACGGGGGTTCGCGATGATCACGCGTCAGTTCGCGTCCGAGGTGCGCTGGATGCTGCGCAGGCCGCGGACGCTGATCGGGTTGTTCGGACTGATCCTGGTGCCGATCATCATCAGCTTCGGCATCTGGACCGCCGGCGAGGGCGACGGCGGGCCTGGTCTCGCCGCGATCCTGCAGGGCAACGGCATGGTCGTGCCGATCTTCACGCTGTTCCTGTCGCTCAACCTGCTGCTGCCGCTGGTCGCGTCGATCTGGGCGGCGGACGGGCTTGCGGGCGAGGCGCAGCACGGCACGTTGCGCGGGCTGCTGGTCGCACCGGTGTCACGGGTGCGACTGCTGTTCGTGAAGCTGTTCGGGCTCGCCGCGATGTCACTGCTGGCCGTCACGCTGATGGCGGTCGTGGGCATCATCGCCGGCACCGCGTTCCTCGGCACGGACGGCATGGTGACGTTGACCGGCACCACGCTCAGCACCGGTGAAGGCCTGCTGCGCATCGGTCTGTTCATCCTGCTGGTGACGTTCCAGATGGTGTCGATCGGTGCGGTCGCGCTCGCCGTCTCGTCCACCACCGAGCACCCGCTGGTGGTGCAGGCGGCGACGATGACGACGATCATCGTGTTCCAGGTGCTGGGGCAGTTCTCGTCACTGGACTGGCTGCACCCGTTCCTGATCACGACGGGTTTCCCCGGCCTGGTCGACGTGATGCGGGATCCGATCCCGCCGGACCAGATCTGGAGCAGCACGCTGCTCGCCGGCTGCTACCTGCTGATCGGCACCGGCCTCGCCGCGATGCGCCTCATCACCAAGGACAGCTAACGAAAACCGCCCTCGCTGTTGATCACCTGTCCGGTGATCCACTCAGCGTCGTCGGTGCAGAGCCAGGAGACCAGCCGGGCGGCGTCGTCCGGCTGACCCCAGCGGCCCAGTGGCATGTGATCGCGCACCCACTCCCTCGTCTCCTCGTTCGCGTAGCCGGTGTCGGTCGGGCCGGGGTTCACCGCGTTGACGGTGATCCCCTGCCTGATCAGCTGGTGCGACAACGTCGACATGATCCCCACCAGTGCGCCCTTCGCCGCCGCGTAGGCGATCTGCCCCGGCATCGGCCCGAGGTTCTGCCCGGACGTCATGAACACGACCCGCCCGCCCGGTGCTCCGTCGTGCCGCCCGGCAAACGCTTGCGCCAACAGGATCGACGACCGCGTGTTCACCGCGTAGTGCGCGTCGATCTTCTCCGCGTCCAGCTCACCCAGCTTGCCGTCGGGCCCGCTGCTCGCGTGGTTGCACACCAGCACGTCGACACGCCCGTAAGCCTCTACCGCGGCCGCCATCAGCTGGTCCGGCGCGTCCGGCAGAGCGAGATCGGCACCGAGGTGCTCGACGCGACCGCCAATGCCCGCGATCACGTCCTCGATCGAGTCCGCGCCCCACGGTTGGGCGGCGTCGTGCGCCACGTGGTGCTGCACGAACAGATCGGCGCCCAGCCCGGCCAGCCGACGCGCGATCGCGTATCCGATGCCCTGCCGCCTGCTCACGCCCGTGATCAGCGCGACTCGTCCCTCGAGAGATCCCATAGGACCCCCAGCTAACCGATCCGGGCAACGCCGTCCAAGTCAATTTCCAGCCGGACCTGGTCCCCGATCTCGGTCATCGGTCCCACGGCCTCGTACTCCTCGCCGTCGATCTGCACGAGCAACCGCACGTGATCCCGCCGGTGCACCCGTTCCAGCACAGTGCCTTCCAGCGCCCCGGACGGATCCACCCGCAACGCCGTGGCGCGCAGCCCCACCCGTTCCGCGTCCAGGCCCACGAACGAGCCGGGCACGAACTTGTTGCACCCCAGGAACTTCGCGGTCTCCACGTCAACGGGCGAAGACCACACCTCGGCCGGCGGGCCCACCTGGACGATCCGGCCGCGCGACATGATCGCCACCCGGTCGGCCAGCGTGAACGCCTCGTCGTGGTCGTGCGTCACCACAAGAGCCGTCGTGGCCGCCTCCCGCAGCAACCGCGCCAGATCGACCGCGAGCTGCTCCCGCAACGCCCGGTCCAGCGCCGACAACGGCTCGTCCAGCAACAACAACCGCGGCGAAGGAGCCAACGCCCGCGCCAGCGCCACCCGCTGCTGCTCGCCACCCGACAGCTGCGTCACCCGCCGCGAGGCATATCCGTCCAGCCCGACCAGTTCGAGCAGTGACAACACCCGCTTGTCGCGCTCTTCGCGATCCACCCGACGCATCCGCAGCCCGAAAGCCACGTTCCCGGCCACCGACCGGTGCGGAAAAAGCTGCCCGTCCTGGAAGACCAGCCCGAACTCGCGTCGGTGCACCGGAACACCGGCCAGATCCGCCGAATCCCACCGGACAGAGCCGGAAGAAGGCTTCTCCAGCCCTGCGATCGTGCGCAACAAGGTCGACTTCCCGCACCCGGACGGCCCGAGCAACGCGACGACCTCGCCGTCCGCCACCGACAGCGACACGTCCGACACTGCGGCCGTCTGTCCATAACGGACGGTTATCGAGTCCAGTTCCAGCGCCATCAGAACTCCCCGCTGCCCGGCACGCGCAACCGCTCGATCAGCAGCACGCACCCGACCGTCACGACCATCAGCAGCGCGCACGCCGCGTAAGCCATCTGGCTGTTCAACTCACCCGGCCGCGACATCAGCCGCGCGATCACCACCGGCAACGTCGGCGCGTCCGGTCGCGCCAGAAAGCTCGTCGCCCCGAACTCCCCCAGCGCCACCACGTACCCGAACCCGGCCGCCGCCACCAGCGACCGTCCGACCAGCGGCAGGTCCACCTCACGCCACACGCGCAACGGCGAGGCGCCCAACGTCGCCGCCGCCTGCCGCAGTCGTTCGTCCACGGCCCGCAACACCGGCAAGACCATCCGCACGATCAACGGCGTCACCACCAACGCCTGCGCCAACGGCACCAGCAACGGCGAAGTCCGGAAATCACCGGGCAACGCGTCCATCGTGACCAGATAACCGAAACCGACAGTCACGGCGGACACGCCCAAAGGCAGCATCAACGCGGTGTCGAGCACCTCGGCGATCCGCGAGCCCGACCGCCGCAACCCGACCAGCACGACGGCCGAGAACACCCCGACCAGCAACGCCACCACGGTCGCGTCGAACGCCGTCCGCACCGAGTTCATGGCCGCGTCGAGACCGGTCACCGCCAGCGTCCCGCGATCACCACGGGTCGCCAAAGCCGTGTACCCGGCGAAGCTCCAACCGTCCCGAGTGGACAGCGACCGCGTCACCAGCCCGACCACGGGCGTCAGCAGCGCCACCACCACCGCGAAAGCGGCCAGCACAACGTACCACTCGCCACCGTACGGCCGCCGCGCCAGCTCTTCCCGGTCGCGCAACGACAACGCGGTCTCCCGCCGCCGTCGAGCCACCGCACCCAGAACCAGAACCGCCAGCACCGCAAGGAACTGCAGCAACGACAACGCCGCCGCCCCGGACAGATCGAACAACTCGACGGTCCGCAGGTAGATCTCGGTCTCCAGCGTCCGGTACCGCGACCCGCCCAGCACCAGGACCACGCCGAAACTCGTGGCACAAAAGAGAAACACGACCGCCGCGGCCGACCCGATCGCAGGCGCCAACGCCGGCAACACGACCGAGAGGAACGCCCGAGGCCGGGAAGCACCAAGCGCGCGAGCCGCGTCCTCAGCCCGCCGATCCGTGTGCGCCCACAGTCCACCGACGGTCCGTGCGACCACGGCGACGTTGAAGAACGCGTTCGCCAGCACGATCGGCAGCACCCCGCCGTCCGGCCAGAACGTCCGGAAAGCCAGGCCCACCACCACGGTCGGCAGCACGAACGGCACCATCACCGCGGCTCGCACGAACCCGAGCCCGCGAATCCTGCACCGCGCCAGCACGAACGCCACCGGCAGCCCGCAGAGGACCGCCACCACCGTCGACGCCGCGGCCTGCCCCAGCGTGAACCAGACGAGTTCCCAGGTCTCCCCGGAGAAGACGGCGTCGAGCACGCCACCTTCGCGCAGCCCGAGCGACACGATCGCCAGCACTGGCCACGCGAAGAACAACCCCAGGAAGGCCAGCGGCAACAGCGCCGCCGCCGACCAACCGGTACGGGAACTCAGCCCTGCACGAGCTTGCGCCACTGCTCGACCCATGCTTCGCGGTTGTCCTTCACCTTGTCCGCGGGCAGCGTCTGCGGGTTCGGCGGCAACGGAGCGTCCTTGGCCCACGACTCGGGCAGCGCGACACCCTCACGCGACGGGTAGACGTACATCTGCTCGGCCACCTGGGCCTGGAACTTCTCGCTCAGCAGGAAGTCGAGGACCTTCTGCGCGTCGGCGGAGTTCTTGGCGCCGGACAGCACACCCGCGTACTCGACCTGCCGGTAGCAGGTGCCGAGCACGGCCTTGGTCTTCCCGCCCTCGGCCGACGGCGACGACGCGTACGAGACGACGATCGGCCGATCACCCTTGGTGGCGGAGAACTCCTGGTTGTAGGCCTCTTCCCAGCCGCTCACGACCTTGACGCCGTTGGCCTTGAGCTTGGTCCAGTAGTCCTGCCAGCCGTTCTCGCCGAACTTCGCGATCGTGCCGAGCAGGAACGCGAGCCCCGGCGAGGACGTGGCCGGGTTCTCCACGACCAGCTTGTCCTTGAACTTCGGGTCGATCAGGTCCTCGTACGAGGCCGGCTCGACCCCGCCGAGCTTGGCCGGGTCGATGTTCAGGCACACGTCACCGACGTCGACGGCGTGCAGCCGTCCCGTGGAATCGACCTGGTACCGCTGAGCGCCCTTGGAGGCCTCCGGCGAGGCGTACTCGGCGAACACGCCCTCGGCCAGCGCGCGCGAGGCGAACGTCGAGTCGACGCCGAACGCGACGTCGCCGATCGGGTTCGCCTTGGTGAGCACCAGCTTGTTCGTGAGCTCGCCGGCGTCACCGCTCGCGATCTGCTTCACGGTGATGCCGGTGGCCTTCTGGAACTCGTCCATCAGGCCTTCCTTCACGACGAACGAGTCGTGCGTCACCAAAGTGACCTCGTGCGTCTGCGGCGCGGTCGAAGTACCGGCCGAACAACCGGTCAACACCACTGCGGCAGCGGCGACAGCAAAAATCCTTTTCACGCAAATCTCTCCCTACGCCGGTATGACCCGGATCAGGTGGACGGTCGAGGGCTTGCGAGCCCTCCTCTCAGCCCGGCGCTTCACCGGACTCCCGTGGCAAACGCGCAGCCTACGTGACGTGGTGGGACGATCAGGACATGGCCGAGCTGTTGAGCGACGATCAGTTGAACGACGTGCTGCCCAAGCTGCCCGACTGGACCGCGCAGGACGCGGTCCTGGTCCGGACCGTGGAGCTGGCGAGCTTCTCTCAGGCGATCATGGTCGTGAACCGGATCGCGGAGATCGCGGAGAACGACAACCACCATCCGGACATCGACATCCGCTACAAGACCCTCACATTCCGCCTGAGCACCCACTACAAGGGAGGAATCACCGCACTCGACGTCTCTCTCGCCGAGGAAATCGACGGAGTCCTGGACGCGATGAGCTGATTCGGTCAAGATGTGCGCTGCCGCCGCCCGCGGAAATGAGAGGGACAACCCTCATGCGGTTGCGCACACCTGTATTCGTCATGGCGCTGGCCGGTAGCCTTTTGATCGCACCCGCGGCTGCTCAAGCCGTGCCGTGTGCCGTGACGGACTCGATGATCAAGGCCAGCCAGGCGTGGCTCAACACGAGCAACGACCACAAGGCGAACAACTGGTCCAACGGGAACTTCCACACCGGCAACATCGCCCAGGTGCGAACCACCGGGATCAGCAACCACAAGACGTGGCCGTGGGTCCAGGCGAACAAGTACCTGCTGCCGATCGACCCGGCGAACCCGTACGCACCGGACCCGCAGGCAAGCGGCGAGGCCTATCTCGCCGTGTCGTTCTTCCACCCGGAGCCCGCGGTGCTCCAGCCGCTGCGGGACAACCTGCGGGCCCAGGCGAAGACCGGGAAGTACGACTACTGGCAGTCGCCGGACGCGCTGACCATGTCGCTGCCGTCGTTCACCGAGGTCGCCGTCCGCGACCTCGACCAGGACCTGCTCGACTACTCGTACAAGTCGTTCCGCGGCCTCAAGAAGCGGACGTTCAACGAGGTCACGGGCCTGTGGAGCCTGAACGTGCAGACGAACGGCTGGGCGGTGCAGGGCCTGGCCAAGGCGATCCTGATGCTGCCGAAGGACAACCCGTACCGCGCCGACTACGCCAAGACGCTGCGCAAGTCCGCCCAGACACTGCGGTACCTGCAGCGCCACGACGGCTTCTGGGGCGCCACCGGCAAGGACTCGGCAGCCACCGCGATGATCACCTACGCGCTGGCGGCGGGCATCAACGCGGGCGTGCTCGACAAGGACACCTACCTGCCGCACGTGCAGAAGGGCTGGCAGGCCCTTCAGGCCGCGCTGGACGCCAACGGCCTGCTCGGCTGGTCGGCGGCCCGCAACTCCTGGAAGCCCGCCTCAGCCGGCGACTCGAGTGGGTTCGCTACCGGCAGCTTCCTCATCGCCGGGCAGCAGCTCGTCCCTCTTACGCCGGGTTGCTAGACCGATCGCGACCAACGTGAGCATGCCCGCTGCCGGGTAGCCCCAGCCGAGCACCACGAAGTACCACGGGCGCGGGAAGTCCCAGATGTTCGGCTGGGCCAGCAGCAGGAACGAGATCAGATAGCCGCCGGTCAGCAGCACCCACAGGCCGGCGGTGATCTTGCACAGGAGGTGTCCGCCCTCGTAGGTCAGCCACAGGAGGGCGGGCACCATCCACACCCAGTGGTGGCTCCACGAGATCGGCGAGACCAGCAGGCCGAGCATCTGCACGCTGACGATCAACGCCAGCACGTCCTTGGTCTTGCTGACCGCGAACCACGTCAGCGCGGCGGCGCCGAGCATGGCGGCGAGGTAGAGGAAGAAGGGCAGAGTGGAGTCGGTGACCAGGTGGTCGTGTCGCAGGCGCCCGACGTCGTAGCCGACCGTGCGGCTCAGCGCACCGCGCAACGACTGGTTGATCGCGCTGCCGACCGGCCCGACGCGGCTGGCGTCACCGAGCAGCTGGAACCAGAACTTGTCCGACTGCGACGGTGAGATCACCCAGCCGATCCCGTACACCGCCACAAAAGCGACGAACGACCAGACAGCGGCCATCCACCGTCGTTGGATCAGGAAGTACAAACCGGAGATAGCGGGCGTCAGCTTGATGCCCGCGGTGAAGCCCACACCGGCGCCGCCGACCCAGTTGCGTGCGCTCGCGAGCGTGCCGATCAGGATCGCCACCAGTACCAGGTTGATCTGGCCGTAGTTGAGCGTGGTGCGCACCGGCTCGATCCACAGCACCAGCGCGGTCCACATCATCGCGCGGCGCGCGTCCTGCAGCTTCAGCAACTTCAGGCTCGTGCGCACGATGTAGTAGAGGCAGCCGAGGCAGATCAGCTGCCAGACCCAGCGCGAGGCCTCCCACGGGATCCAGCTCATCGGCGTGAAGATCGCCGCCGCGAACGGCGGATACGTGAACGGCAGCGGGAACACGTCCGCGTACTGGTCGAGCCGCCACTCGTACAGGTCGCCGGAGAACAGATGCGGCGATCCGTTGCGGTACACCAGCAGGTCGATCATGGTCATCTTCGCCTGGAAAGCGACCATCAGCAGGTGCCCGGCGACCGACAACACGAGCAGCCACGGTGCTACGGAGAGCACACGCGCTTCCACAGCACGGAGTTTCACCCCGAAAACGTTACCCGAGGCAACGTTCGCGGGTACCCCGGCGTCATAACAACGGGAGAGATCGCAAGAGGGAGTTTTTCTGATCATGTCTGTTGATCTTGTAGTTGCCGCTGTCGCCGCTCTGGCCATGCTGGGGGTCGCGTTCGGAGTGTTCGCCGTTGCCGCTCGTTCCAAGGGCAGCGTCTGACAGTTCGTTCAAAGCTGTTGTAGGACAAGCGAAAGGGGGAGCCTCCACTTGGGAGGCTCCCCCTTCGTCTTTCCTAGATCAGGAAAGGGCGCTTCAGGCGCGGCGTGGCTTCAGGCGCAGCTTTAGAAGTAGTGCGCGCGTCCACCGACCGGCTTGCCGACCGCGCCGAGGACGGCGAGGATCGCGCCGATCACCAGAAGCACCACGCCGATGGTCGTCAGGATGCTGATGCCAGCCAGCCATCCGACGACGAGCAAAATCAGACCAAGGACGATCATGACACCTCCAGGTGGGGAATCCTTCTCTGGGCTACCCCACAGAGGTCGGTACAAACCTCTTCACGTCATGACTGTTCTCAGCACCTCCCTGACCAGCCGGGCCTGCACGCCGTCGCTGTCACCGAGAATCGCCTCCGCTTCCAGCACGTGTGCCCTAGCCCGGTCCCGCTCACCGTGGTCGGCCAGGACCTTCGCCAGCAGGCCGAGCGTGTGCGCCAGGTCGTAGGTGGCGCGCATCGCCCTCAGCAGCGCGATGGACTCCTCGTAGCGGGAGACGGCGTCGCCGGTCCTGCCGAGCTTCAGGTACATCTCGGCCAGCGCTTCGAGGTTGGTGGTGGCGAGCACGGACGGTGCAAGCCCCTCGATCGCACGGTAACGATCCCTGGCCTTCTCGCAGAACTCGAGTGCGCGCTCTTCCTGTCCCATCTCGAGGTAGGCCGTGCCGAGAGCGGCCAGGTGGTGCGCCCGTTCGAAATCGGGAAGGTCGTCTGCCCTGTCCTGAATTCCGAGCAGCAGGTCCACCGCCTCCTGGTGCCGTTGCTGGAACCGGAACACCTGGGCGAGTCCCCGGCTGAGGTTCGCCTCGGCGACGACGTCTCCCCGCGCGACGTCCAGCCGCAGCGCCTCCCGCAGGTGGAACTCCGCTTCCGGCAGTGAGCGCGTGGCGATGTAGATCCCGGCCAGGCTCCGGTGCATGCGTGCGTGGCCCCAGTCGTCGCCTGCCCGCCGTGCGGCGTCGAGCGCCCGCAGCTCCAGCGACTCGGCCAGAGCCGCGTGTCCCCGGCGCAGGAGGGACATGTGCATCGACAACACGAACCGCCACGCGAGGTCGTCCTGCCCCGTGTCGAGAGCCTGCGTCGTCAGCCTCAGCAGCACCTCGTGCTCGGCGATGAACCAGTCGTTCGCCGTGTCGTGGTCGGTGGCGGGCTCGACCACCGCGTGCTCGGCGGGCGCGGGAAACCCCGGCCAGGCCGGATTGCTCTGCAGCCAGCTCCAGGCGTGTCTCGACGTGTGCAGGTAGTGGTCGTGCATGACGCGCACGGCCTCGTCCTGGTCCGGCAGCTCGGCAGCGCGTTCGGCGGCGTAGTCGCGCAGCAGGTCGTGCAGCCCGAGCCTGCCGGTGTGCCTCGTGGCCACCAGGCTCACCGCGACGAGCTCGTTCAACGCCCGCTGCGCGGCCTCCACCGGAAGCCGGGAGAGGCTCGCCGCGGCGGCCACCGTGAACTCCGGCCCGGGGTGCAGGCCGAGCAGCACGAACAGCCTGGCAGCGGCTTCGCTGACGGAGCGCAGCGACCAGGAGAAGACGGCGCGGACGTCGGTCGCGGGGTCGTCGACGTCGAACGCTTCGAGTCGTTCCTTCTCCAACTCGTCGGCCAGCGCCGTGAGCGAGTCCCCGTAGGCCGCGCGAGCGGCCACGATGCCGAGCGCCAGCGGCAGTCCCGCACACCGCGCCACCAGGCGGGACACGGCCTCCGGCTCGGCCTCGATCCGGCCGGCGCCCGCCCGCTCGGTCAGCAGGCCGACCGCCTCCCGCTCGCCGAGAACGTCGAGAGCGACCGGGTACGCGCCCTCCCTGACCACCAGCCCCTGGAGCCGGTTGCGACTGGTGATCAGCACCAGGTTGGCCGCGCCGCCCGGCAACAGCGGACGCACCTGTTCGACGTCGCGGGCGTTGTCGAGCACCACCAGCACCCGGCGTTGCGCCAGTGCCGACCGGTAGGCCGCGATGAGCCTGTCGTCGGATTTCGGGATCTGCTCCACGCCGAGCGTCATCAGGAAGTCGCGGGCCACCACGAGCGGGTCGAGCGGGTCGGCACGGGTGTCGAAGCCGCGCAGGTCGGCGTACAGCTGGCCGTCCGGGAAACGATCGGCCACCAGGTGCGCCCACTGGAGCGCGAGCGCGGTCTTGCCGACACCGCCGATGCCGTTGATCGCGGAGATCAGCACGGGTCCGCCGGGCCGCGTTCCGAGCGTCTCGGTCAGCCGTGCCAGCTCGTGCTCGCGGCCGACGAAGTGCGGATGTGCGGGCGGGAGCTGGCGAGGTACGACCGCGCTCGCCGGCACCTCGTCCCGCAGCACTCGGTCGTGTGCCTCGCGCAGCCGTTGTCCCGGGGCCACGCCGAGTTCGTCGTCGAGGCGCCTGCGGATCTCCTGGAACACCGCGAGAGCCTCGGCCTGCTGGCCCGCGCGGTGCAGCGCGAGCATCAGCTGGGCCCAGAACACTTCCCGCAACGGATGCTGCCGCACCAACGCGCGCAGCTCGGGCACGAGGACGTCGGTGACGCCGGCCAGGTCCTGGTCGATCCGCCGTTCCAGCGCGATGACCTGTTCCTCCATCAGCCGCGGCACGTCTTCACGGTGCAGCGACTCGGATTGGACGTTGGCCAACGCCTTGCCGCGCCACAGCTCCAACGCGGCGCGGTAGTCGCCCTGCGCGGTGAGCCGGCGGAAACGGGTCAGATCGAGCTGATCGGGCGCCACCTCGGCCGAGTAACCGCGCGACGACGTGCGCACGCAGTTCGCCGCGCCCAGCGACTGCCTGAGCCGTGCCACGACCATCTGCAACGTCTTGTGCGCCCGGCCGGGGGCGGGCGGCTCGCCGTCCCACACCTGTTCGACCAGCTCGTCGACCGGCACGAACTCGTTGGCCCGCAACAACAACGTGGCGAGCAGCACTCGCCCGCGCCCCGCAGGAACAGCGACAGGCTCGCCGTCTGCGAGCACCTCCAACGGCCCCAGCACGCGGTACTCGACGATCACACCGGCCGAGTCTAGGTGCGCACCGGCACGCCGCAGTCCCGGTGAGCCTCGACGGCCAGGGCTTCCGCGGCCGCGGCGCCTTCGGTGTCACCCGTGGCACGGCGCACCTCCGCGAGCGCCTGGTGCGACAGCCCTTCCAGGTGGCGCTGGAGGGTTCGGCGGTGGGTGGCCACGGCCTCCTCCGCACACCGCAGCGCCTCCTCGGTCTCGCCCAGCGCGAGGTGCAGCAACGCGCGTTCCCTGAGCTCATCCCCCGCGCCCAGGGCGTGGTCGCCGAGCCGGGCGCGTACTTCGCTCAGGTGGTGCTTCGCTGCCTCGTAGTGACCGAGCTTGCGATGTGAACGCGCGGCCGCCAAGTCCGCGGCGATCCGCTGGTGGACCATCGTCTCCTGGTCGGCGAGCTCGACCTGCAGGCGTGCGGCCGCCAGCGCGTCTTCGAGCGCACCGCAGTCGTCGAACACCTCGGTCAGCGCGTTCCAGGCCTCGAACTCCTCCTCGACGCCCACCCAGAGCCGCGTCTCCTCGAGCACGTCGACCATCAGGTCGAACGCCTCGTCGGCCTGGCCGAGCGCCAGCTTCGCCCGAACCGTGATGCTGGCCTCGAGCGTGTTCCTCCGCGGGTTTCCGAGTTCCGCCTGCAGCGCGAGGTACGCCTCGTGGTGAGCCATCACCTCGTGCAACCTGCCCAGCTCCATGTAGACGCTGACCAGGCAGACGTGCGCGTGTCCCCGCAGGCCCGGCGAGCCGGTGAGCTCCAGCGCCCTGAGCAGTGAGCGCTCGGCGGCGAGGAGGTCGGGCACCTGGAACAGGATCGTGCCGATGTTGAGCAGGACCAGCGCCTGCCCCTCGACCGACCCCGTCCGCTCGTGGATCGCGAGCGCCTGCTGCTGGTGGTGCAGAGAGGCAGGTGTGTCCCCCGCGATGCGGCTCAGCGCACCCAGGATGTTGTGCGCCGACGCCTGAGCGGCCAGGTCGCCGGTCCCGGTGCTCAGGTCGAGTGCCGCCTGCGTGAGCTGCTTGACCTGGGCGAAATCCCCCTGGCTGAAGCAGTAGACCGCCGTGCCGAGGTTCGAGGACGCGATCAGGACGTCGTCGCCGGACTCGCGGGCGGCACGTTCCCGGATCGCGCACAACGCAGACCAGTTCGTGTCGTCGCGGACCTCGTAGCAGTAGGAGGCGAGCACGGCGCCGATCTCGCTGGCGGGCCAGTGGTCACCCCGGTCGGTAGCGACCACCATCGTCGAGACCAGGTTCTGGTACTCGTCCCTCAGCCACGCGAACGCCTCGTCCGACGTCTTCAGCACCACACCGGGCAGCTGGGTCGTGGCGGTGTTGAGCGGGAACCGGCGTTGGTCCGGGAACAGCAACTCGGCCGCGTCGTCTTCCATCCGCCGGTAGAAGTCGTACAACCGTGCGATGGCCTCGTCGGTCTCCTGGGTCGTGCACCGCTCGCGTGCATACACCCGCAGCAGGTCGTGCAGGGCGAAGCGGGTGCCGCGCTGTTCGACGAGGTGAACGCCGACGAGGTGGTTGAGCTCGCGGCGGGCGTTGGGCAGGCCGGCGATCACGGCGGCGTCGTTGGCGGTGAAGTCCGCGCCGGGCAACAACCCCAGCCGGCGCAGCACCAGTCGTGCGTCCTCCGGCAACGAGGAGTAGCTCTCGTCCAGGACCACGCTGACCGCGGCCGAGGGATCGCCGGGAACCGCCAGCTCACCGAGTGTGTCGTCGTCCAGTTGCGCGACCTTGTCCGCGATGGTCATCGCGTCCTGCGTGCTCAGGTCCGCGGCGGCGATGCGCAACGCCAGCGGCAACCCTCCGCACAACCGCACCAGCGCGGCAGCGGCGTCCGCCTCGACGTGCACCCGGTTCTCGCCGAGCACCCGTTCCAGCAGCCGGATGCCGCCGTCGTCGCTCAACGTGGGCAGCCGCAGGAGATCCGCGTCGTGCAGCGCCAGTCCTCGCAGGTCACCGCGACTGGTGACGATCGCCAGAGCCCCGCCGGACGCGGGCAACAGCGGCCTCACCTGCTCGACGTTCGCGGCGTTGTCCAGCACCAGCAACAACTTCCGGTCCGCGACCAGCGAGCGGTAGAGCGCCACCAGCTCGTCCAGGCCGACCGGCACGGAGTCGACACCCAGCCCCTTGAGGACGAGGGTCAGCGCTTCCTGCGGTGACATCGCCCGCACCGGATCCTGCCCGCGCAGGTTCACGAAGATCTGCCCGTCCTCGAACCGTTCCGCGATCCGGTGCGCCCAGTGCACGGCGAGCGAGGTCTTGCCCACTCCGCCGGTACCCGCGATCACCAGTACCTTCGCCTCGCTCGTGGCGAGCCGTTCGACGTCACGCTCGCGCCCGGCGAACGTGGTGAGGTCCGGCGGCAACTGCCGTGGCGTGACGGGCCTGTCCTTGGGCGGCGCGACCTCTCCGCGCAGGATCTGCTCGTGCAGTTCACGCAGCGCGGGCGCCGGGTCGATCCCCAGTTCGTCCGCCAGCAGCTCGCTGACCTGCCGATACGCCGCGAGCGCGCCGGCCTGCTGACCCGAGCGGTACAGCGCCAGCATGAGGTTGGCCCAGAACCGGTCGCGCAGCGGATGCCTGCGGGTGAGCTCCTGCAACTCCGGGACCAGCTCGACCGACCGTCCGACCGCGAGATCCGCCTCGATCCGCTGCTCCAGCGCGGAGAGCTGTTCCTCGACCAGCAGCGGCACCTCGTCGCGGTGCAGCGACTCCGAGGTGACGTTGCCCAGCACCGGCCCGCGCCACAACGCCAGCGCCGCCCCGAACTCCCGTTGCCCGACCAGGGTGCGGAACCTCGCGAGGTCGAGTTGCTCCGGCTCGATCTCGGCCAGGTACCCGCCGCGCTCGGTGCGCACGCAGTTCGCCTCACCCAGCGCCTGCCGCAGCCGCATGACCACCGTCTGCAAGGTCTTGTGCGCCCGGCCCAGCTCCGGCGGCTCGCCCTCCCACACCCGCTCGACCAGCTCGTCCACCGACACGAACCGATTGGCGCGCAACAACAACATGGCGAGCAGCACTCGCCCGCGCCCGGCAGGAACAGCCACCGGTTCGCCGTCGAGCAGTACCTCGAGCGGTCCCAGCACCCGGTACTCAACTCTCACGATCAGGGAGTCTAAGTGCGCGGATGCACGACGACCCGCCAGCGGCGGCCGTGGTGGTCCTGAAACGCGAAAGGCCCCTCCGTGCGGAAGGGCCTCACTGCGTCAGCTGGTCAGACGTTGAAGCGGAACTCCACCACGTCGCCGTCGACCATCGTGTAGTCCTTGCCCTCCATGCGGACCTTGCCCGCCGCCTTCGCGTCCGCCTTCGAGCCCGCCGCGACCAGGTCGTCGAACGACACGACCTCGGCCTTGATGAAGCCCTTCTCGAAGTCGGTGTGGATGACGCCGGCGGCCTGCGGGGCGGTGGCGCCCTGCGGGATGGTCCAGGCGCGCGCTTCCTTCGGACCTGCGGTGAGGTAGGTCTGCAGGCCGAGGGTGTGGAAGCCGGCGCGGGCCAGGGAGTACAGGCCCGGCTCGTGCTGGCCGATCGACTCCAGCAGCTCGCGGGCCGACTCCTCGTCGAGCTCGAGCAGCTCGGACTCGACCTTGGCGTCGAGGAACACCGCGTCGGCAGGGGCGACCAGCTCGCGCAGTTCCTTCAGGCGGGGCTCGTCGGTCAGCACGCCCTCGTCGGCGTTGAAGACGTAGAGGAACGGCTTGGTGGTGAGCAGGGACAGCTCACGCAGCAGCTCGGTGTCCACTTCGGACTGCGCGGAGAACAGCGTGCGGCCGGAGTCGAGGATCTCCTTGGCCTTGTTCGCGTTCTCGAGCGCGACGCGGCGGTCCTTCTGCATCCGCGCCTCCTTCTCGATCCTCGGAATGGCCTTCTCGAGGGTCTGGAGGTCGGCGAGGATCAGCTCGGTGTTGATCGTCTCGATGTCGCTCGACGGGTCGACGCGGCCGTCCACGTGCACGACGTCCGGGTCGTCGAAGACACGGATGACCTGGCAGATCGCGTTCGCCTCGCGGATGTTGGCGAGGAACTTGTTGCCGAGACCTTCACCCTCCGACGCGCCCTTCACGATGCCCGCGATGTCGACGAACGACACCACGGCGGGCACCTCGCGCTCGGAGCCGAAGATCTCAGCGAGCTTCGTGAGGCGCGCGTCCGGCAACGGCACCACGCCCACGTTCGGCTCGATGGTCGCGAACGGGTAGTTCGCGGCGAGCACGTCGTTGCGCGTGAGCGCGTTGAACAGGGTGGACTTGCCAACGTTGGGCAGGCCGACGATACCGAGGGTCAAACTCACGGGGAGCGAGTCTACGGCAGGGAACGGTCGTGTCCGATTCCCGCGAGCCTTTGGCCGTTCCCGCTGGCAGGATCGACGGCATGGTCATTGACGAAGAACACGCCTACCGGGTCTGCGCCGCACGTGACGCCCGGTTCGACGGGTGCTTCATCCACGCGGTCCGCACGACCGGCATCTACTGCCGGCCGTCGTGCCCCGCGGTGACCCCGAAGCGCCGCAACAGCCAGTTCTTCCTGACAGCCGCCGCCGCGCAGTCGGCGGGCTTCCGCGCCTGCCGCCGGTGCCTGCCGGACGCCGTGCCGGGCTCACCCGAGTGGAACCTCCGGGCGGACCTGGCCGGCCGCGCGATGCGCCTGATCAGCGACGGCGTCGTCGAACGCGACGGCGTCACCGGCCTGGCCTCCCGGCTGGGCTACTCGGAACGCCACCTCACGCGGGTGCTGACCTCCGAACTGGGCGCTGGGCCGCTGGCTCTGGCCCGCGCCCACCGCGCCCACGCCGCGCGGTTGCTGATCGAGACGACTGAACTGCCGTTCGCGGACATCGCGTTCGCCGCGGGCTTCGCGTCGGTGCGGCAGTTCAACGACACCATCCGCATGGTGTTCGCCTCGACGCCGTCCGACATGCGCGGCCGAGGCAAGGCACCGGTCGGCACCCCCGGCCGGATCGTGCTGCGACTCCCCTACCGGCCACCGTTCGACGCCGACGGCCTGTTGATGTACTTCCGCGCCCACGCCTTGCCGGGAGTGGAGGAGGTCACGGCCGATTCCTACGCACGGACGTTGTCGCTACCGCACGGCGAAGCGACAGTCCGGCTGACGTTCCCCGCCGACCACGTCCTGTGCTCGCTGAGGCTGGCCGACGTGCGCGACCTGGGCGCCGCAGTCTCCCGCGTGCGCCGCCTGCTGGACCTCGACGCCGACCCGGAAGCCGTCGACTCGTTCCTCGGCGCCGACCCGATCATCGGCCCGCTGGTCCGCGCCACCCCTGGAATCCGCGTGCCGGGCAGCGTCGACGGCGCCGAAACGCTGCTGCGCCTGGTGGCCCCGTTCACCGGCGTGCCGCTGCGGATCCCGGACGGTGCCCTGACCCACCTCTACTCGGCGGGGGACCACCCCGTCACCGAGGCACTGGCAACCGGCAGACTCGCCGTGGACGTGGGCCGCTCGGCAGAAGACCTGACCGAAGAACTGGCACCCCTGGCCGGCGCTTCCGTCGCCGACGAGGTGGCCATGCGAGTGCTGGGAGCACCAGACGTGCTGGTACTCCCCCCGAACTCGCGAAACCTGGCTTCCCACGGCCCCGACTGGCGGCCGTGGCGCTCCTACGCCGGAGCACACCTGACGAGGAAGGCAGCAACATCATGAGCGTCGCACACACGTCCACTGTGGACACCCCGGCGGGGCCGTTCACCGCGATCGTCGCGCCGGACGGGGCAGTGCTGGCCAGCGGCTGGACCGCCGACATCGCCCTGCTGACGCCCCAGATCCACGCCACCCTGATGCCCACCGAGATCACTTCCCGCCCCGACCTCGGCGACGTCACCAAGTCCGTGGTGGCCTACCACGAGGGCGACCTGACCTCGATCGACACGGTGGAGGTCCGCCAGAAGTCCGGCCCGTTCCTGCAACACGCGTGGGACGTCCTGCGCACCGTCCGCGCCGGCGAACCGGTCACCTACAGCGAGTACGCCGAACTCTCCGGCCGCCCGGCGGCAATCCGCGCGGCGGCCTCAGCCTGCGCCCGCAACTCCGCGGCTCTGTTCGTCCCGTGCCACCGCGTGATCCGAATCGGCGGCAACCTGGGCGGCTTCCGCTGGGGCCTGGACGTCAAGCGCTGGCTGCTGGCCCACGAGGCCTGATCGCCTCTAACCAACGAGGTTGATCTCCGGCGGCCCGGCAACGGTCACCAGCTCCGTGTCGCACCGCGGACACGAACTGGTGACCGGCCAGACCTGGTTGGTCTGCACCGAGTTCTGGGGCCTGAACCAGTCGTCGTGCCCGGCGTCCCGGCACACGTGACAGCCGACGCGGTAGTGCAGCCGGACCCACCTCTTCTCGCTCAGCTCGGAAGCCCGCTCGTCCGGCCGCTTGAGGTCGAAGAACGGCGACCACCAAAAGGCCAACCGGCATCGCAACCGCTGCGAGGTCTCATCACCGGCGGTGTCGAATCCGGTGACCCTGATCGGCGCCGGATGCGCACCAGCGACATCGAGATCGTCCTGCCACTCCAACCGCCGCTCGGACGAATGGCACAACCCGTTCTCCGCATTGGGGTGCAACGACACGGTCCGCCCCACCCGACGGCACACAAAACAATCGTGTGCGTACTCCAACCGGTTCGACCAGACGAAGTGGGCAACCGGCGTCAGCGTGACGCGCGCGGTGATTTCCACGTGGGACAGCACGGGCCGAGGTTAGAGGGACCGACGGAGTTCGTCCACATGCGACGACCGCAGTGTGATGCGCAGATGGGTGAGCCCGTAGCCGATGCGCGCATGGGTATGCCCAGGTGCGATGCCGCGATGGCTGCTCTGTCGGTATTGCCGCGTGGGGAACTCTGTCGGTATTGCCGCGCCGGGTGAGCCCGCGTAGTGGTGCCTCGATGGGTAGCGGTGCACCCCCACGCCCCGCGATTGGGGCTTTATCTTGAGGGGGCGGGATGCTTCGCTGTTCGGGTTCGGCCGGGGCGCTTTAATCCCCGGCTTTTGGAGGCCGTCCAGCATCCCGCCAGAGGCTCAAGGTCAAGCCCCAATCGCAATCGTCGCGCAGCAGCGATGAACTCCCACGCCTCGTCAATGCCCGCGCAACGACGCTGGAACGCAACCAGCCAACGCAAGGCGACCCCTCCGCTGGAACGCGACCACCCGCATTCAAGCCGACCCGCACGCTCGCAACCGGCACCCGCCAACGCAAGCCGACCCCCGCCAGACCGACCCGCGTCACGCCAGCGAAACCTCCAACGTCGACCCACTGCGGGCCTTCCGCACCCGCAACCGCGTCGGAATCCGCTGCCGCAGTTCCTCCACATGCGACACCAGCCCGACCACGCGCCCACCGGCACGCAACTCGTCAAGCGTGTTCATCACGATGTCCAGCGTGTCCGAGTCCAGGGTGCCGAAGCCCTCGTCCACGAACAGCGTGTCCAGCAGCGCGCCGCCGGTCTCGTTGGCCACCACATCAGCCAGCCCGAGCGCCAGCGACAGCGAGGCCAGGAACGACTCGCCGCCGGACAACGTCTTGGCGGGGCGGGCGCGGCCCGAGTAGTCGTCCAGCACGTCGAGGTTCAGGCCGCCACGGGTGCCGCGGGCGCCGGCCGAGTCGGAGTGCACGAAGCTGTAGCGGCCCTGGCTCATGCGGTGCAGGCGGGCCGAGGCGGCTACGGCCACCTCCTCCAGGCGGGCGGCCAGGACGTAGGAGCGCAGTGTCATCTTCTTGGAGTTCTGGCCGCGGCCGTTGATCACGTCGGTCAGCGCGTCGAGCTCGGCGTAGGAGGCTTCCAGGGGCTCCAGGGACTTCCACTCGGCGCGCAGCCGGGCGGCCAGTTCGCCCACGCGGGCAAGGGCCGCTCGGGCTCGGGCCAGGCCGGTCGCGGCGGACGAGGCCGCTGCTCGGGCGGACGAGGCTTGCGCGGTCACCTCGTTCAGGTCCACCTCGGCGGCCGGGTCGACGTCGGCCAGCTCTTCCAGGGTGGCGGCGGCTGTGGCGCGGGCGCGTTCCCAGGCGGCGATCCGCTCGTCCAGCGCCTGGAGTTTGGCGGCTGGGCGGGCGGCGGACAGCGCGGCGTCCACGTCCGGGAAGCCGGCGTCCGCTGCCAGGGCGGCGACGGAGGCCTGCTGCTCCTCGACGCGGGCCAGCGCGGCGTCGCGGGCCGCGCGGCGGTCGGCTAGTTCGACCAGTGACTTGGCGAGGCGCAGCAGGTGGTCGCGGCGGGTCAGGACGTCCTCGTGTTCGCCGCGGGCCTTGTCCAGGCGGGCGCCGCGTTCCGAGACCACGGTGACCAGCGACGTGTGTTCGGTGCGCAAGCCCACCAGGTCCTGCTCGACCTTGGCCTTCTCGGCTCCCAGCTCGCGGGTCTTGGCTTCCAGGCCGACGAACTCGTTCTGCCGCTGCGACTTGGTCCGCGCCAGCTCCAGGGCCGCGTGGTACTCGGACACGACGAACGCCGGCTCGTCGGAGCCCAGGGCTTCCCAGCACGCCTGGATGCGCAGTTCGGCGGCGTGCGCGGCGCGTTCGGACTCGTTGCGGCGGTCCAGCGCCTGCTGCTCGTCGTGGGCCGCTTCTTCTTCGTCGGCCGCGTCGACGCCGCCGAGCATCGGCTGGGCCGGTGCGGGGTGCGAGGAGGAGCCGCAGACCGCGCAGGGCTTGCCGCGTTTCAGGGCCGCGGCCAGCTCGATGGCCATGTTCTCGAGGCGCTGGTGCCGGACCTGCTGGAGGACGTCCTTGGCCTTCTGGTGGACGTCGATCGCCTCGTGCAGCTCCTTTTTGGTGCGCTCCAACGCTTCCCCGGCGTCCGGCAGCGCGAGGGCGGCGTCCGCGCGGGCCTTCAGGCCCTCCAGGCGGGCGGAGGCCTCGGCGGCCGCGTCCAGCTGCGCGCGGCACTGGGCCACGCGTTCCGGCAGCACTTCCAGCTCGGTGTTCAGCGCCAGCAACCGGCGTTCGACCTGGTACGAGGAGTTCTTCAGCACCGACAGCTTGCGCACGTCCGCCTGCTGGCGTTCGGCTTCGGCGGCCAGCTCGGCCAGGCCGCCGGCTTCCTCGCGGTAGCGCTCCGCATCCTCACGTAACGACGAACCGGAGTAACCCAGGCGCGCCAGCGATTCCGCGGCACGCGCCTCGTCGCGGACCGCGAACTCGTAGGACTGCTGGAACTTCGCGATCTCACCGAACGCGGGCACGACGGGGATCGCGCGGCGGGCCGCGTCACGTTCGGCGAACCACGACGCCGAGTCGGCCGCCTCGACGCGGGCCAGCATCTCGCGGGCATCGCGCACGCGGCGGATCTGGTCGGCGTGCACGCGGGCCTGGGCCAGCAGGGCGTCCGCGCCGTCGGCCACCCCGGCCGTCTCCTCGGACAACGCCTCGGCTTCCCGGACCGCGAGCGACAGCCGCTCCAGCACCGATTCCAGCCAGCCCGGCTCGAACGACGGCTCCTCACCAGCTGCCTCAGCCACCCGGTGCATCAGCTCGGACGCGCCCTGGCGGCGTTCTTCCAGCACGCGACCGGCGACCACCCGCTTGTCGCGGAACCACTTCTCGACGTCCAGGAACCGCTCGGTGCCGAAGAGCTTCTCCAGCAGCACCTCGCGTTCGGCCGTGTCCGAGCGCAGGAAGCGGGCGAACTCGCCCTGCGGCAGCAGCACGACCTGGAAGAACTGCTCGTACGACATCCCGAGCATGTCCTCGACGGCCCGCGCCACGTCGTCGATGCGGGTGATGCCCTCGCCGTCCCAGCCTTCGAGCCAGGTCAGCGAGGCCTTCGCGGGCTGCGTCGTGAAACCGCCACCGCGCTTCTTCGGGCGATCGAACTCCGGCGAGCGCACGATCCGGAACCGCCGCGACTGCACGGTGAGCTCCAGCTCCACCGACGTCGGCACCTCGGGGTCGGCGTACTCGCAGCGCAGCTTCTTCACGTCGCCACGAGCGCCCGGCACCCGGCCGAACAGCGCGAACGCCACCGCGTCGAGCAACGTCGTCTTGCCCGCGCCCGTGTCGCCGTGCAGCAGGAACAACCCGTCCGCGCCCAGCTCGTCGAAGTCGACGGTCTCCGGCCGCGGGTAGGGGCCGAACGCCGTCAGCTCCAGGCGGTGCAGTCTCATTGCTCCTGCTCCCTCGCCACCGACGAGAACGCCTCACGCAGCAACGCCTTCTCCGCCTCGGACGGCTCGGAACCCCGTGCGTCCGACACGAAACAACAGGCCACTTCCTCGTCGGACCGGCCACGCACCCGGTCCGCATAGGTCATGTTGTGCTGCAGCCCCTGCTCCGGCCGCCACTCCACGTGCACCGCGTGCTCGAACCGCTTCTGCAACTGCCGCAACGCATCCATCGGCCGCACCTGGTCCGTCAGCACGACGGACAGGAAGTGGTCCTCGAACGGTTTGTGCGCGGGATCCTCCAGCACCTCGGCCAACGTACCGGTCAGCGAGGCCAGCGGGCGCGGCACCGGCAGATCCCGCCGCTCCACCCCGACGAGCCCGCCCGCGTCCAGCTCCACCAGCCACACCGACTTGCGGTGCCGAGCCTCGGAGAACGAGTACGCGAGCGGACTGCCCGAGTACCGCAGGTTCTCCGCCAGCGTCTGCGGACCGTGCAGATGCCCGAGTGCCACGTAGTCGACGCCCGAGAACACCTGCATCGACACGTCCTGCACGCCACCCACCGCGATGGTGCGCTCGGACTCCGACGGCGCCCCGCCGGTCACGAACGCGTGCGCCAGCACCACGGAACGCGCCTCACGCGATGCCAGGTCGGCTCGAATCCGCCGCATCGCCTCACCGAGAACCGGCGCGTGCCCCTTCTCCGCAATCCCGAGCACGTGCCGCGCGGGCTCCGGCTCCAGGAACGGAATCCCGTACACCGCAACGGGCCCGTGCTCGTCCGCGAGCTCCACCGGCTTGTCCAGCAACGAGATCTGCGTGCGCAGGTACAGCCCGCCGGACGCCGCGAACTCGCCGAACACCCCGATCCGCGCCGCCGAGTCGTGGTTGCCGGGTGTGATCACGATCCGCGCCCCGGCAGCACGGATCCGCATCAGCACCCGCGCGCACAACGACACCGCGTCGGCGGACGGCACCGCGCGGTCGTAGAGGTCGCCGGAGATGACCACGACGTCGACCTTTTCGGAAGACACCAGGTCAGCGAGGCCGCTCAGCACCGACTCCTGCTCCACGAGCAGGTCGCGGCCGTGGAACGTGCGCCCCACGTGCCAGTCGGAGGTGTGCAGGATCCGCATGGCACCAACCGTAGAGACGAGGTCTGACAAATCTCCGGGAGGGTTCCCGGCGTGTCACCCGATCGAGTTCAACATCTTTGAGGGAGCATCATCGGTGCCGTGACCGCAGTGATCATCACCGCCTCGCTCGTCCTGGCACTAGTCAGTGCCGGGGCGCTGCTGTTCGTCTGGCGCCTCTACCAGGACAGCGTCCGCCGCACCGACGAGGCGCTCGCCGCCATCGGCACCGAACGCGCGCGCTACGACGTGCAGCAACAAGCCCTGCAACGCTACGAAGTGGCGTTCTCCAGCGTGAGCGGACGCGGTGAGCTCGGCGAACAAGTGCTCGTCGAAACAGCGCGCGCACTCGGCCTGAGGGAAAACCTCCACTACACGCTGCAGACCGACGTGGCCGGCGGCGGCTCGGTGCGCCCGGACATGGTGCTGAACGTCGGCGGCGGCCGTGCGGTCCCCGTCGACTCGAAGATGTCCATGGCCTGCTGGGCGGAAGCGGTCGAAACGGACGATCCGCAGGAACGCCAGGACGCGCTGCGGGTGCACGTCCGCAACATCCGCTCCCGCGCCGCCGAACTGGCAGGCAAGGGCTACCAGCGCTGGGCGGACGCGATCTACGGCACGATCATGTTCGTGCCCAACGACGGCGCGGTCGTCGCCGCCCTGGACACCGATCCCGAACTCCTGCGCTGGCTGCTGGACCGCCGCGTCTTCCTGTGCGGCCCGACCGGGTTCGCCGTGATCGCGTCGTCCGCGATGTTCGCCGTCACCGAGCGGGCGCTGGCCGACGACGTCGAGCAGGTCAGGCTCCAAGCCGGCCGCGCGAACCGGGCAGCCGACACCGCCATCGATGCGGTCAACCTCTCCACCACGCACCTGCAGCGCTTCCTCTCAGCGAGGCGCAGGGAACTGGACGCTCTGGAGGGCTTCCGGGCGAGCGTGGAGCCGTTGACGGACGCCTCCGCCACCCCTACGCCCCTTCCTCTCGTCCGAAGGGCGGACGAACAGTCCGCTTAAAACGCACGGAGCGTGCCGACAGGTTGCTTCTAGGTGAGAAACCTGCGGACTGACGAACACCGAATGGCCGAACGGCTACCGTGTGCGGCGTGAGTGAGTTGCGCGATCGTTCGGCGGCCTTCGACGACGTCGAGGACTACGACGAGGTTCCGTGGAACTACCGGGCCGCCTTCGGTGAGTTCAGGGGCATCCCGTGGTGGGCTGCGATCCTGTGTGCGCTGGTCCCGGCGTTGATCGCCGCGTTCATCGACATCAACTCCAGCAAGACCGTCGGCTGGACGTTCATCGGTGTGTTCTTCGCCGGCGCGCTCGCCGGCATCCTGCTGGTCCAGCGTCGCAGCCTGTTCGCGCCGATGGTGCAGCCGCCGCTCATCCTGGCGGCCACGGTGCCCACGTTCGTGCTGGTCACCGGCGGCGTCCAGAAGGGCGGCCTCGCCAACATGGCGCTCGGCCTGGGCAAGCCGCTGATCGACAGCTTCCCGGTCATGGCCGTCACCACCGCCGTCACCGTCGCGCTCGGCATCCTGCGGATCGTCCTGCAGAAGGACCCGAACCGGCCGTCCAAGGACGAGGTCCGCGAGGCCAAGGCGGAGATCCGGGAACGCGGCAAGCCGGCCCGCAGGCCCCGTGAGGAGCCCGCCGAGGAGGAGCGCCCGCGCCGTCCCCGTCCGGAAGGCGCCCCCGCGCGCCGTCCGCGACCAGAAGGTGCCCCGGCCCGCCGCCCCCGCCCGGACGGTGCGGCCCGCGCCGAGCGTCCGGCAGGCCAGCGCAGGCCACGGCCACCGCGCGAGGACCGCTAGCCGCGACAACGCCCGTTGTTCGTGATCGCCCCCGCGAACGCCGTACAACGGATCACGGACAACAACCCCCCTGACCAGCACGCACTCTGCGAGCATGAGTTCGATGCCTAGGGGAGAACGTCCACTGGACGAGGGCGACAGCCCGCTGCTGCTGTTCGCCGGAGACTTGCGCCAACTGCGCACCAACGCGGGGAAGCCGAGCTATCGGGAGCTGTCCCGACGCGCGCACTTCTCGGCGAGCACGCTGTCCGACGCGGCGGGCGGACGGAAGCTGCCGGGGCTCGACGTCACGCTCGCGTACGTCCGGGCGTGCCACGGCGACGAGGCGGCGTGGGAGCGGCGCTGGCACGACCTCGCCGTCGCGATGGCGCAGAGCCGGTCCGTCGAGGGGCCGTCCCCGTACGTGGGCCTGAATCCGTTCACGATCGAGGACGCCGACCGGTTCTTCGGCCGCGAGGCGCTCACCCACACGTTGCTCGACCGGCTCGACCGGCAGAGGTTCCTCGCGGTGTTCGGCGCGTCGGGCGAGGGCAAGTCGTCGCTGCTCAGGGCCGGTATCGCGGCGAAGTTCGAGAACGCCGTGGTGTGCACGCCTGGCCACGACCCGGACGCCGCGATCGCCGAAGCCCTCGCCCGGTACCCGGACCTGCTGGTCGTCGACCAGTTCGAGGAGCTCTTCACGCTCTGCGAGGACGAGGTCCAGCGCACGGCGTTCCTGGATGCGCTGCTCACCGCAGACTGCAAGAAGGTGATCGCGGTCCGGTCCGACTTCTACCCGCACTGCGCCCAGTACCCGGAGCTCGCGGACGCGCTGACCGACGCCCAGGTGCTGCTCGGCACGATGACGCCGGAAGAGCTGCGCCGCGCCATCACCCAGCCCGCCGCGACCGTCGGCTGCACCGTCGAAACGGCTCTGCTGACCACTCTCGTCGCCGAGGCGGCAGGGCGCAGCGGCGTGCTCCCCCTCGTGTCCCACGCGCTGCTCGAAACGTGGCACCGCCGGCGGGGCAACACCCTCACGCTCGGCGGCTACCAGTCCGCGGGCGGCATCCAGGGCGCGCTCGCACAGAGCGCGGAGGCCGCGTTCGCCACGCTGGACGACTCCGAACAGCACCTGGCCAAGCAGCTGCTGCTCCGGCTGTGCGCCGACGGCACCAAACGCCCCGTACCGCGCCACGAGGTCGTGGGCGAGGAAGTGCTCGACGTGCTCGCGGACACCCGGCTCATCACCGTCGACGAACACACCGTCGAGGTGACCCACGAGGCGCTGTTCCAGGCCTGGCCGAGGCTGCGTGCGTGGCTGGACGAGGACCACGAGGGCCTCAGAACCCACCGCAGGCTCACCGACGCCGCCCGCACCTGGCGGGAGCTGGGCGAGGACACCGACTCGCTCTACCGCAGCACCAGGCTCGCCGAGACGACCGAGTGGGTCGCGCGGACCCAGCCGGAACTGACCGGCACCGAACGCGAGTTCATCGGCGCCTCGAAGGCACGGGAACGCCGCCGCACCCGCCGCCTGCGCTGGACCGCGGCCGGACTGGCGGTGATGCTGGTGGCCACCGCCGCGAGCGCCGTCGTGGCCGTCCAGCAACGCCGTGAGGTCGAACGGCTCGGCTTGATCTCGCAGTCGCAACAGCTCGCGGCGGCGTCGGAGGCCCTCTCCGTCAGCGACCCCCAGCAGTCCGCCCGCAAAGCCGCCGAGGCCTATCGGGCCTATCCCACGCCCGAGGCCCGCAGCCGCGTGCTGAGCGCGTCGGCCTCGGCACGCGGACGCAAGCTCGACCAGCTCAACGCCTGGAGCTTCGCGTTCGGCAAGGACTTCGTCGGTCTGATGGGCCAGGAAGGACTGGTAGTGCACGACATGGCCACCCTGTCGCTGAAAGCCCGCTGGCGGCCGAGCATGATCGGCGTCGTCTTCTCCTGGGCCATCGCGCCGGACGGACGCACGATCGCGGTGTGCCTGCACGACGGCCGGATCGTGCTGTGGACGGGCCCGGACGACGAACAGGTCGTGCTGCAGCGGACCGGCACGCGCGGCGGAGTCGCCTTCAGCGCGGACGGCCGCTCGCTCGTCGTCGGTGGCGACGTCTGGGACCTCGCCACCCGCCAGGTGCGCTACTCGTTGCCGGTCGGGCCGATCAACGGCCCGTTCGACATCGCGGACGACCGGGTGCTGGCGCTCGTGACCGGCGGCGCGATCGCGTTGTGGGACATGGAGACGCGGCAGCGGACGGGCGGCCTGCAGGTGCAGTCCGGCGACATCACCAGGGTGAGGCTGCTGCCGGGCGGCAAGCTGGCCGCGCTCGCCACCACCGAGGGGCAGGTGCAGGTGCGGGACCTCGCGACCGGCGCCGTGGTCGCCACGCCTCCCGCGCACACCGGCGTCGTCAACAGCCTGTCGCTCAGCGACGACGGCAGCATGCTGATCTCCGGCGGTGAGGACGGCCGCGTGCACGTCTGGAACGTCGCACAAGGCACCGCCATCACGACCATCACGATCAACGAACCGGCCCGCAGCGCGCGGTTCGCCCCGGACGGCGGACTGGCCGTGCTCACCCCGCGAGCCCTGCGGTTCTGGCCGCCAGGCAGCGTGCCGCGGACCGCCGGCTACACCGTCCGCGCGCTCACCGTCGACGACGACGGCACGATCGTCACCCTCGACGAAGCCGGCGTGATCGAACGCCGGGACACCACGCTGCGCACGCTCAAACGCATCGAAACCGGTGTGCCGCAAAGCCGTTCGAGCCGCTTCAGCCCGAACCACGATCTGGTCGTCCTGAACGGCGATCTCCAGGTGCGCGACGCCAGAACCGGGGAGACGGTCAGCGAACCGGCCGTCCGGACCGGAAGCACGGTCACCGGCGTCGCGTTCGGCGACAACCAGATCGCCGTGGTGAACTCGGCCGAACCCGACGCGTTGTGGTCGTTGGACAAGCAGAGCAAGCCGGACTTCATCGGCGGTGACTCCAGCGGCCCGCGCACCGCCGTCTCGTTCGGCGGACGCGACGGACAGCTCGTCTTCGCGCGCGAAGACGGCGAGGTGCTGATCCGCGACGCCGGCACGCACTACCAGAACCTGGCACTGCCCCGCACCCACTCCGCGGCGGTGCGGGCGCTCGCGCTCTCGCCGGACCGCAAGATCCTCGCGACGGGCGGCGACGACGGCCTGATCGCGTTGTGGGACACCGCCAGGTGGCAGAAGATCGGCGAACTGCGCGGACACGCCGACGCGGTAAAGGCTTTGGAGTTCAGCCCGGACGGCAGCCGGCTCGCGAGCGGCGGCAACGACCGCGCGGTGGTCGTGTGGAACGTGCGCGAACAGACCGCCTGGGCGACGTTGCGCGGTCACACCCGCGGCGTCACGCACCTGGCGTGGCGCCCCGACGGCTCACAACTGGTGTCCGCGGGTGCGGACGCGATCCAGGTGTGGGGCCTGGACATGGCCCAGGCCCTCCGCATGGTGGAGAACTAACTCTTGGTGGAGTGCTAGCGGACGAGGTCCTTGCGGAGCTCATGCGGCAACGAGAACGTGATCCGCTCGTTCGCCGTGGTGATCTCCTCGACCTCGCCGTAGCCGTGCGACTCGAGGAACTTCAGCAGCTCCATCACGAGCAGGTCCGGCACCGAAGCACCAGACGTGACGCCCACGGTCTCGACGCCCTCGAGCCACGCCAGGTCGACCTCCTTGGCGTAGTCGATCAGGTACGAGGCCTTGGCGCCGTGCTGCAGCGCGACCTCGACCAGCCGGACCGAGTTGGAGGAGTTCTTCGAGCCCACGACGAGCACCAGATCGCACGACGGCGCCATCGTCTTCACCGCGGTCTGGCGGTTCGAGGTGGCGTAGCAGATGTCGTCCGACGGCGGGTCCTGCAGCTCCGGGAAACGGTCCTTGAGCTGCCGGACGCGCACCATGGTCTCGTCGACCGAGAGCGTCGTCTGGGACAGCCAGATGACCTTGTTCGGGTCGCGCACCTCGACCTTGGCCGCGTCCTCGGCGGTGTCGACGAGCTTCACGTGGTCGGGCGCCTCACCGGCGGTGCCCTCGACCTCCTCGTGGCCCTCGTGACCGATCAGGAGGATGTCGTAATCCTCCTTGGCGAAGCGCACCGCTTCTTTGTGGACCTTCGTCACCAACGGGCACGTGGCGTCGATGGTCCGCAACGAGCGGTTCGCGGCCTCTTCATGCACCGCGGGCGACACGCCGTGTGCTGAGAACACCACGAGTGCACCCTCAGGAACCTCGTCCGTCTCGTTGACGAAGATGGCGCCGCGGTCGGACAGCGTCTCCACGACGTACTTGTTGTGGACGATCTCCTTGCGCACGTAGACGGGAGCGCCGTACTTCTCGAGGGCGAGCTCGACCGTCTCGACGGCACGATCAACGCCCGCGCAGTAACCACGCGGCTTCGCCAACAGGACTCGCTTGGGCATGGCTCCAGGGTACCGGGGTGCGTTCCTAGGTCGTGTCCTGCGAGTCCCGTTCGATGAGAGTCACATCCGAGAGGGTTTCTGGCGGTGCCGCCGCGGCTCCCTCATACCGGGCGTATCTGGGAGTTGCGGCGGTGCCGTCAGAAACCCCCTCGGGTGCGGCTGTCGCGGACGGGACTCGCAGGACACGGCCTGTGCATTCGGCGCGCAGTTGCGGCAGGCTAGTGGGCATGAAGCCACTGCCATTGGGTGTCCGCGTCGCCGCTGGACTCGCGGTGACCGCCCTCGAACAGGCGCGCAGGCTGCCGCAGCAGCTCGCCGGACTCCCTCTCACGGTGGTCAGCGAGGCAATGCAGTTGTCCATGCGCGTCCAGCAGCATGTGACCGAACTCGCCATCAGGGGTGACGACGTCCTCTCCGGACTGAGGCCTGCCGAGGACGAGCCGGAGTGGGCGACGTTCGACGAGGACGAGACGCCGGTCACGGCGGTGCCGTCGGACGAGCTCGCCGCGGACGACCCGTGGGAAGAGGAGGAGCGGGCGATCGCCGAGGTCCCCGAGTTCCTGCCGATGTACGACGAACTGTCGATCGCCCAGCTGCGCGCCCGGCTGCGCAACCTGGACGTCGAGCAGCTGGAGGTGCTGTTGCGCTACGAACAGGCGCACGAGTCCCGGCCCGAGTTCGTCGGCATGCTCAACCGCCGGATTGCCACGGTCAAAGCTCAGTGACCGAAGGAAAATCCACGCCGGAGAACCCCTGGCCGGTGCGGACGGTCGCCCGCAAGCTGCTCGACTGGATCAACCGGCTCGGCGACGTCTGGGTCGAGGGCCAGGTCACCCAGCTCAACGCGCGCAGCTCGACGGCGTTCCTGACGCTGCGCGACCCGAGCGTCGACATGTCGATGTCGATCACCTGCAACGCCTCGATGATCCGCGAGCTGCAGCTGACCGAGGGCAGCCGCGTGATCGCGCACGGGAAGATCAGCTTCTACCCCAACCGCGGCACGCTGAGCCTGCGGGCGGACGACATCCGCGCGGTCGGCATCGGCGAGCTGCTGGCGCGCATCGAGCGGTTGCGCAAGCTGCTGCACGCCGAGGGCCTCTTCGACCCGCGCCGCAAGCGCCGGCCGCCGTTCCTGCCGAACAAGATCGGGCTCATCACCGGTCGTGCGTCGGCGGCGGAACGGGACGTGCTCACGAACGCGCGCAATCGTTGGCCTGGAGCGCATTTCCGCGTCGTGAACGTCGCCGTGCAGGGTCCGATGGCGGTCACCCAGGTGATGACCGCGCTGTCCACTCTGGACAGAGATCCGGAGTGCGACGTCATCATCATCGCCCGCGGCGGCGGCAGCGTGGAGGACCTGCTGCCGTTCTCCGACGAGGCGCTGTGCCGCGCGGTCTCCCAGTGCCGCACGCCGGTGCTGTCGGCGATCGGGCACGAACCGGACATCCCGCTCATCGACCACGTCGCGGACCTGCGTTGTTCGACGCCGACCGATGCGGGCAAACGGGTGGTTCCCGATGTCGCCGAAGAGAGTGAACGCGTCCGCCAGATGCGCGATCGCGGACGGCGCGCGCTGCACGGCTGGGTCGATCGGGAACGCAAATTGCTCGACGCTCTGCGCTCACGACCAGTACTTTCGGACCCGTACGGTCCCCTGGACCGCAGAGCCGAAGAGGTGAACAGGCTTCGCGAACAGGGCCGTAGGGCCGTAACGCAACGTCTCGATCGGGAAGACGTCCACCTGTCAGGGACGAAAGCCCGCTTGACGACCCTCGGACCAGCCGCCACGCTGGCCCGCGGATACGCCGTTGTGCAACTCGTCACACCCGACGGGCCCGACGGCGTCTTGCGTTCTGTGACGGACGCCCCGAGCGGAACACGGTTGCGGGTACGCGTCGTTGACGGTGCAGTGGAAGCAGTGGTCGCCAAGGCGGAAGGGGGAGGTACCGATGATGCGTGATGCCGTGTTCCTGCCCCTGACCATGGAGGCGGCCGGCAATTGCACGACGGGACTGCGGCACAAGGCGGAGGCGGCGAACAGGGCCGCGGCGGAGTGCTGGACGGCGATGGTGGGCGACTGCGACACCAAAAGCCGCCGGACGCTGATCCTCACGTTGCACGATTTGAGCGAGGCCACCGCCGGGACGGTGCAGTACCGGCGCGTCGCGGAGGCCGAGGCGCTCATCGACGAGGCGGTGCGAGAGGGTGACGGCGAGGAGTTCGCGGAGGCGCTGGTCGGGTACGACCTGGCCGTCGCGACCGTGTTGAGCCGCCTGAGGAGTCAGTCCGCGTGAGTTCGGAGACGTTGGGTTACGAAGCCGCCCGCGACGAGTTGGTCGAGGTGGTCCGCAAGCTGGAGGCCGGCGGCCTGTCGCTGGAGGACTCGCTCGCGCTGTGGGAACGCGGTGAAGCGCTCGCCAAGACGTGTGAGCAGCATCTCGCGGGCGCGCGTGAGCGAATCGATGCAGCTCTCGCTGTGGTCGAGGAGGACGTTTCCGAGGCGTGATCCCGTGCAAGGATTCAGTTGCCGATCACAAAATCCGGCACGCTGAGTAGTCGCATGGAGGCGCGCAATGGTGAACACCCCCGCGGAACGACGTCGCGAAGCCCCGGACCGGAACCTGGCGCTGGAGCTCGTGCGCGTCACCGAGGCAGCGGCCATGGCCGCCGGCCGGTGGGTGGGACGCGGCGACAAGAACGGCGGTGACGGCGCCGCGGTCGACGCGATGCGCAAGCTGATCCACACCGTGTCGATGCGCGGTGTCGTGGTGATCGGCGAGGGCGAGAAGGACGAAGCGCCGATGCTGTTCAACGGCGAAGAGGTAGGCAACGGCGAGGGTCCCGACTGCGACGTCGCGGTCGACCCGATCGACGGCACCACGCTGATGGCCAAGGGCATGCCGAACGCGCTGGCCGTGCTGGCCGTGGCCGAGCGCGGGGCGATGTTCGACCCGTCCGCCGTGTTCTACATGGAAAAGCTCGCCGTGGGCCCGGAGGCGGCCGACGTCATCGACATCACCGCGCCGATCGCGGAGAACATCCGCCGCGTCGCGAAGGCCAAGCACAGCGATGTATCCGACGTGAACGTCTGCATCCTGGACCGGCCGCGGCACGAGTCGATCGTGCAGGAGGTGCGGCGGGCGGGCGCGCGCATCCACTTCATCTCCGACGGCGACGTGGCGGGCGCGATCGCGGCGGCACGTCCCACGAGCGGCGTGGACATGCTCATCGGCATCGGTGGCACGCCGGAGGGCATCATCGCGGCGGCGGCGCTCAAGTGCGTCGGTGGCGCCATTCAGGGCCGGTTGTGGCCCAAGGACGACGAGGAGCGCGAGAAGGCGATCGGCGCGGGCCACGACCTGTCCCGCGTGCTCACCACGAACGATCTTGTCAGTGGCGACAACGTCTTCTTCTGCGCGACCGGCGTGACCGACGGCGACCTTCTGCGCGGTGTGCACTACCGGGCGGGCGGCTGCACCACGCAGTCGATCGTCATGCGTTCCAAGTCCGGCACCGTGCGCATGATCGACGGCTTCCACAGCCTGCACAAGCTGCGCGAATACGCCTCGGTGGACTTCGACCTGCCGGAGGACGTGCAGCAGCCGCTGCCGTAGTTCGCTGTGAAGGTGTGAACCGTTAACGGAGGGTCACCCTCCGAGTGACCCTAGTGACCAAGTCACTTTCGTCCTTAGTTTCCGTCCTGACCCCGGCAACCCTGCGCCGGGTTCAGGAAAGGAAACTCAACGATGAGGGCACGTACGTTGTTCTCCGCAGTCGTCGTGGCCGCGGGCGCTCTGCTCGCCTCGGCCGCAGCGGCCACCGCGGCTCCGGCTCCCACCGCTGACGGCGAAGTCACGCCGATGATCGTCGGCGGCACCAACGCGAGCCAGGTCTACCCGTTCATGGTCTCCCTGCAGAGCACCTCCGGTAGCCACTTCTGCGGCGCCTCGCTGATCAAGGCCAACTGGGTCGTGACGGCGAAGCACTGCGTCCAGGGTTCCTCGGCGTCCTCGATCCGCACCCGGATCGGCACCACGAACCGCACCAGCGGCGGTACCACCACCGGCGCCTCGCGGATCATCCTGCACCCGTCCGCCGACCTGGCGGTGGTGCAGCTCAACACCTCGGTCAGCCAGGCCCCGATCACCATCTCGGCGGCGTCCGGCCCGGTCGGCACCGCGACCCGCATCATCGGCTGGGGCCAGACCTGCCCGGTCCGCGGCGCCTGTGGTGCCCCGGTCACCCTGCAGGAGCTCAACACCTCGATCGTCGCGGACAGCCGGTGCTCCGGCATCAGCGCCGCCTCGGAGATCTGCACCAACAACACCGGTGGCAACAAGGGCGCCTGCTACGGCGACTCGGGTGGCCCCGAGGTGAAGTCGGTGTCCGGTCGCTGGGAGCTGATCGGTGCCACGAGCCGTTCCGGCGGCGGCGCGAACTGCGCCCAGGCTCCGTCGATCTACGTGGACGTCTCGTACTACCGCTCGTGGGTCAGCTCGAACGTCGGCGGCCTGTAACCCGGTAAACGCATTCCGAGGGCCCGTCTCCCATTCGTTATGGGAGGCGGGCCCTCGCCGTTGCAACCCGAGGACCCCTCCGGTCGTCTACTTCGGCAAGGGATGGATCAACCGGGGGGTGCGCGATGAGGATGCTGCTCGTGGCGGTCGCGTTGTTGTCAGTGGCGGGGTGCGCGCAGGGGGCCGTGCACGCCGAGACTCCCGCCGCGCCACCGCCTTCGTCGTCTTCGACACCGCTTCCGTCTTCGACACCGTCTCCGTCTTCGGCGCCAGTGCCACCTTCTTCCTCGGAGACGCCTCCCCCACCGCCACCTCCTCCGCCGGTCGTGAAGCCGACGCCGTGCACCATCAGCGATGGCGCGTGCATCCAGCTCTCCACGAACCAGACGTGGGTCCTGCGCGGCGACAAGATCGTCCACGGTCCGTCGCCGATCACCCACGGGCGCAAGGGTTACGAGACGCCGCTCGGCAACTTCCCGGTGCTGCGCAAGGTGAAGAACGAGTGGAGCCGGCCGTACAACGCGCCCATGCCGTGGTCGACGTACTTCACCGAGAGCGGCATCGCGTTCCACGAGGGCGAACTGGACGTCCCGTCGCACGGCTGCATCCACCTGGACCCGGCGGCCGCGCAGTACTACTTCAACAACCTGGCGATCGGCGAGACCGTGCAGGTCGTCGCTTGATCAACCAAGTGGTCCATAGGTAGATGATTCAGATCACCCGGTAGTGGTTACTCCACTACCGAGGGGTGATGAGAGATGCGAGTTCTGATCGCGACGGTGCTCCTGATCCTCGGCTTTGCTGTTCCCGCACAGGCTCAGGCGGGATGCACCGTCTACAACGGAGCGTGCCTGGAGAAGCACTCGAACCAGGCGTGGCTGGTCTTCAACGGCAAAACGAGCTACGGCCCGGTGCCGATCAGTCACGGCAAGCCGGGGTACGAGACCCCGGTGGGCACGTTCTCGGTGCTGCGCAAGGTGAAGAACGACTGGAGCGTCCCCTACAACGGCCCGATGCCGAACGCGGTGTACTTCACCACGAGCGGTATCGCGTTCCACCAGGGTGACACGAACGTCCAGTCCCACGGTTGCATCCGGATGTCCGCTGACGCGTCGGTGGTGTTCTACGACAACCTGATGATCGGCGAGCAGGTACAGGTGCTGCCATAACAGTTGTCCTGGAAGGCCTGGCCGGAACAGGTCAGGCCTTCTAGCAACTCACCCGCTTCTTCGCGAACTCGTCCGCGCTGAGGTACTCGAACTCGTACTGGACCTTGCCGTCCTTCAGCCCGTCGAGCGTGAAGTGAACGTCCGACGTGCCGGCGTTCTCCCGCTGCACGGACATCGCGAGGTTCTGGTCGCCCTGTGGAGGTTGCCACGCGACCTTCTCGACGGCACCTTCCGGCTTCTGGGCGACCGTGATCTCCCGAAGCCGCACCGGCTGTGCGAACTCGATCTTCCAGATCACCGGGTCCTTCTCGTCCAGCACCGCGTCGCCATCGACCGCCTGGATCTGCATCGACTCGACCTTCGGCGCGTCACACGCGTTGTCGACGAACTGCGGAAGCCCGGTCGGCGTCAGTTTCGCGGCCCACGTCGGCATCGGCGAACAGCCGCCGAGCGCGGTGACGGCGGCAAGTACCGCGACCAGCTTCAACCGGGTCATCCTGGGCTCCCTCAACCGATGGCTGCCCACCAGCATCCATCATCGCGTCCCAGCACCGAGACGCGGCCCGCGAGCCCGGTGGGCAGCCATCCGGTGAGCCGCTCGAGCTCCTTGCCGACCACGACCAGCGCCGTGCCGGGATCCGCGGACAGGTTGTCCAGCAACACGGGGACGTCCACCGCGCTGAAGTCCACATCGGACACCGGCCGCCCGGCTGTCTCCTGGTTCGCCCGGACGATCCGCCAGCCCTCGTGGCCCTCCCACGCCAGTTCCTCCGCCCGCAGCGAGGCCACGAAGTAGTCCGACGCCGCGTACGGCGACACGAGCGCGATCGTCCCGCCGAACCGCCCGGCCAGCGTGCTCAGCCGCAACGGGTGCTCGAGCTGTTTCGGTTCCGCCTTGACGCGCTCGTAGCGGACCCCCAACCGGCGCGCGACCCGTTCGACCGTGGCGTGCACGCCGTCCTCCAGCGCCGCCACGACCAGTTCGACGTCCCGCGACCGGTTGAGCGCGTCCGGCAGGGCGAGTTGCGCCACGGTAAACCCCGGCATCACCGCGATCTGGGCGCTCAGCCGGTCCGGCACCGTCAGCTCGACCAGCACGTCGCAGCCCCAGCCAGACGTGTCGACCTCGGCGTTGACCCGGCTCTCCACCAGGTCGGACAGCGGCTGCCAGTACACCGTGCGCGGCCGTTCGCGCGTGATCGGACCCGCCCACCACGGCGTTCCCGGCACCACGTCGGGCCAACAGACGTGAATCACGAAGCCCCCCAAGGGTTGTGTTGCGCGTCCCCCTGACACGCACAACCCGATGCCATCAGCCTCAGTTTATGGGCCTCGGCCGACGCACCGCTGACGTATCAGTGACGCTCACCCAGAAGGCGGTGAACCGTCGCCTCGATCGCGTCAACCCGCTTCAGCGCCGTCTCGTGGTCGGCGCCGTCGTCCTCCCTGGCCAGCGTGTAGATCACCCCGCCGGCGCTGGCGACGTGATCGGGCACCCACACGATGCCGCGTTCCTCGAGCAGGCCGGCCACGCCGTCGTCGGTGAGCTGGTTGTTCGCGGGGCCCACGATCAGCCTGACGCCGAGGTGCCGCACGGTCTCCGGACTCAGCACCCCGCCCACCGCCGCCGGGACGAGCACGTCGGCCTCGACCTGGTACGCCTCATCCGGATGCACCCAGCCGAACTCGTCCGTGCGCCTGCTCTCGTCCACATCGGACACCACGATCTCCGCGCCCTCGATGCCTTTCGCGATCAGCTCTCCCACCGAGCCGTAGCCGCTGATCACCACCTTCCGGCCGGTCAGGTCGTGCGTTCCGAAAACGTGCTGCGAGGCAGCTTTCAACGCTGCCAGCACACCGCGCGCCGTGGGCCCGCTGGACGAGCCCGTGCCGCCGTGTTCCTCCGGCAGGCAGTAGGCGTGCGGGGTGATCTCCCTGAGCACCACCATGTCGTCCGGACCGGTGCCGACGTCCGGCCCCGCGCGGTAGGCGCCGCCGAACTCGTTGATCAGGTCGGCGTGGTCGAGCAGCACGTCCCTGCGCAGTTCCGGCGTGAGCGGCCGGTCGACGACGATCACGCTTTTGGCTCCACCGTGCGGAATTCCGGCGGCCTCACACTTGAGCGTCATGGCTTTCGACAGCCGCAGCACGTCAGTGACTGCGTCGGTGATCTGGTTGTACGGCTTCATCCGGCACCCGCCGACCGCCGGCCCGGCCTCGGTCGAGTGCAGCGCGACCATCGTGGTCATCCCCGACCGCTTGCCGGTGCGGACGACCAACTGCTCGTGTTCCCACATCTGCGTTCCTTCCCGAACTTCCGCCATGCTCTGGCATCGAAGTTAGGGTGATCGCCAGCTGTGGGAGCGTGCTGCCGAACGTTATTCGGCAACTGGATCCGGGGAGCGAGATGGACGAACTTGATTCGGCGATCGTGCGGGAACTGCAGCGCGATGCCCGGCAGTCGAACCGCGACATCGCGCGCAAGGTGGGCGTGGCGCCGTCGACGAGCCTCGAACGCATCCGGCTGCTCCGCGAACGCGGCGTGATCCGCGGCTACCACGCCGACATCGCCCCGTCCGCGCTCAACCGCGGCGTGCAGGCGCTGGTGTCGGTGCAGGTCCGCCCGTTGAGCCGGACGGTCATCGACAACTTCAAGACGTTCGCCGTCGGGCTGCCCGAGGTGCTGTCGGCGTTCGTCATGGCGGGCAGCGACGACTTCGTCATCCACGTGAGTGCTCAGGACAACGAGCACCTGCACGCGTTCCTGGTCGACCGGCTGAGCCAGCGCAAGGAGATCGTCGGCTGGCGCACGTCGATCATCTTCCAGCACCTGGCGAAGCACGATCCGGCACCGCTGCCAGAAGCCTGACAACGGTGCCGGTCGCTCAGCCGACGTCGCTGGAGTGGCCGGGGAAGAGGTGCGCGGCCGGGTTGAGCATGACCGCGATGTTGTTGACCGCCGTCGCCGCCTCCCCGAACCCGGTCGCGATGAGCTTGACCTTGCCGGGGTACTGCGCGACGTCGCCGGCTGCGTAAACGCGGTCCAGCTTGGTCTTCATCGTGGTGTCGACGACCACCGCGCGGTGGTCGAGCTCCAGCCCCCACGACTCGATCGGCCCGAGGTCGGCCGTGAACCCGAGCGCCGCGACAACTGTCTGCGCGGGCAACGTCTTCACGTCCTCACCCTTGACCTTGACGTCCACTTCGGACAGCGGCTCGCCGCGCAGCGCCAGCACTTCGGCGTCCGTGATGATCTCGACGCCGAGCTCCTTCACCTGCCGCACGGTCGCCGCGTGGGCCCGGAAGTTGGCCCTGCGGTGGACGATCGTGACACTCGCGGCGATCGGGTGCAGCGCCAGCGCCCAGTCGAACGCCGAGTCGCCACCGCCCACGATCACCACGTGCTGCCCCGCGTGTTCGGCCAGCACCGGCACGAAGTGCACCATGCCGTTCCCCAGCCTGCCGTCCCCCGCGGGCAGCGGACGCGGGTTGAACTCACCCATGCCCGCCGTGATCAGCACAGCCTTGGTGTTCACCGACGAGCCGTCCGCGAGACCGACCCGCAAACCGTCCTCAATGGACTCAAGGGTGCGCGCCTGGTGACCGAGCAGGTAGGTCGGCTTGAACTGCCCCGCCTGCTCCACCAGACCGTTGACGAGGTCGCGCCCGCGCACGGCGGGAAACCCGGCCACGTCGAAAATCATCTTCTCCGGATACATCGCCGTGACCTGACCGCCTGGCTCTGGCAGGGCGTCGACCACAGCGACGTTCAGTTCCCGGAAGCCTGCGTAGTAGGCGGCGAACAACCCCGTGGGACCAGCGCCCACGATGAGGAGGTCGACGTCACGCTCCATGGTGGTGCCCTTCTGCCAGTGGTGGGTGGCAGTGCTGTGATCGACGATAGAGACTCGGAGGTATGTCTGAACAGGAGTACCGCGTCGAGCACGACACGATGGGTGAGGTCCGCGTGCCGATCGACGCATTGTGGCGCGCCCAAACACAACGCGCGGTCGAGAACTTCCCGATTTCGGGTCGAGGCCTGGACCGCGCCCAGATCAGGGCCCTGGGCCTGCTCAAAGGCGCCGCCGCCAGAGCGAACGCCCAACTCGGCGTCCTCGACGCCGACCTCGCAGAAGCCATCGCCTCCGCCGCCGACGAGGTGGCAGCGGGCCAGTGGGACGACCACTTCCCGGTCGACGTCTTCCAGACAGGTTCCGGCACGTCCTCGAACATGAACGCCAACGAGGTCATCGCCACCCTGGCAACGCGCTCGCTGGGCCGCGACGTGCACCCGAACGACCACGTCAACGCCTCGCAGTCGTCCAACGACACCTTCCCCACGACCCTGCGCGTGGCCACCACCGAAGCCGTGGTCAAGGACGTCATCCCGGCCTTCGAACACCTCCTGGGCGTGCTGGAATCACGCGCCGCGGAGTGGTCCGACCTGGTCAAATCCGGCCGCACCCACCTCATGGACGCCGTCCCGGTGACGCTCGGCCAGGAAGCCGGCGCCTGGGCCTCTCAAGTCCGGTATTCGATCGAACGGCTCACGTCGTCCGTCCCGCGCCTGGCCGAACTGCCGATCGGCGGCACGGCCGTCGGCTCCGGCCTGAACGCCCCCGAGGGCTTCGGTGCGGCCGTGGCAGCAGAACTCGCCTCGGCAACCGGCCTGCCGCTCGTCGAGGCCCGCGACCACTTCGAGGCCCAGGCCACCCAGGACGGCGTCGTGGAGATCTCCGGCCAGCTGCGCACGTCCGCCGTGGCCCTGTTCAAAATCGCCAACGACCTCCGCTGGCTCGGCTCCGGCCCCCGCACGGGCCTCGGCGAACTCGCCCTGCCCGACCTCCAGCCCGGTTCGTCGATCATGCCGGGCAAGGTCAACCCGGTGATCTCCGAAGCCACGATGATGGTCGTGGCCCAGGTCATCGGCAACGACGCCACCGTCGCGTTCGCCGGCTCGCAGGGCAACTTCCAGCTCAACGTGATGCTGCCGGTCATCGCCCGCAACGTCCTGGAGTCCTCGCGCCTCCTGGCCGCCGTGGCCCGTCTTCTGGCCGACAAGGTGCTGACCGGCGCCGAGGCCCAGGTCTCGCAGATGCGCGAGTACGCCGAGTCGTCACCGTCGATCGTCACGCCGCTGAACCGCTACATCGGCTACGAGGAGGCGGCGTCGATCGCCAAGCAGTCGCTGAAGGAGCGCAAGACGATCCGCGAGGTGGTGCTGGAACGCGGCCACGTGCCGGGCAAGCTCACCGAGGAGCAGCTGGACGCCGCTCTGGACGTGCTGCACATGGCGCGCGGCGGCCGTTGAACGACTTCAGGCCTGGGCCACCGGTGCAGCCTGTGGCCCAGGCCCGAAGTGCTCGTCGCAGATGGCTTCGACTTCGTCATCGGTGAGCTCCGGAACGACCCACTCCCGCGCCGCCATGTGCTCCAGGAACTCGGCAGGCAGCGCGACGTCGTACTTGCGCAGGTAGTGGATGAGCATGCCGTGCCACAGCCACACACCGTCGGTGAAGGTCTGACGCTGATCGACCTTCGGGCCATCCGGGTCGAGCAGATCGCTGGGACACGACATCGACATGACGATCCAACGCCCTTGCTCCAGGTAGCTCAGCGCTGCCTGCTTCCAGGGCTGCTCGCCCCCGGTCATGGCCGCTCGCACCTCATCAGCCGAACGGAACTCCCCAGCTTCCTTCAGCATCACGATCCCCCAGACGCAGATGCGAGGAACCGTAGCCCATCGCTGGTGGGACCATCCGCACGTGAACGCACTGTCGGTCGTGGCCAGAGGCACCTGGCTGTACGCGAACACCACGCCCATGCCGGTGGCCATCGTCTGCCTCGACCACGACCACTGGTACGAGATCGCCAAGGCGAACGGCGATCTCGAGAGCGGCGAAGTTCCCAACGTCGACGCGGAGGGCCACGCCTACTACGTCTCGTACAGCAACATCCGTGATGGCGGCACGTTCTTGCCGGACTCGCAGACGCACCGTTCACTCAGCGACGCCAAGGCCGACGCCGAGTCACGTGCGCCGTCACCGATCACCTGGAGCTAGGAGTACATCGCGAGCCAGATGGCGATGTAGTGGCAGATCGCCGCCACCACGGTCGCAGCGTGGAAGAACTCGTGATACCCGAACACCTGCGGCCAGGGGTTGGGCCACCGAGTCGCGTAGAACACCGCGCCGACGGTGTAAAGCGCCCCACCCACCAACAGCAACACCAGCGCGGCAACCCCGGCGTGGTGCAGCAGCTCGGGCAGCACGAAGACCGCTACCCAGCCGAGAGCGATGTAGATCGGCACCCCGAGCCACCGCGGCGCGTGCGGCCAGGCCATCTTCAGCGTCACACCGGACAACGCCCCGATCCACACCACCAACAGCACGACGTACCCGGTGCCGGGGTCCATGGCGAGCAGCGCGAACGGGGTGTAGGTGCCGGCGATGAACACGAAGATCATCGAGTGGTCCAGGCGCTTCATCCACGTGCGCACGCGGTCGGACTTCCACGTCACGCGGTGGTACAGCGCCGAGACGCCGAAGAGGCCCAGGACGGTGAGGCCGTAGACCGAGGTGGCCAGGGCGGCGCGGGCGGACACTGTGGACGCCGCCAGCGCGATCAGGGTCGCACCGGTGGCGACGGAGGCGATGAAGGACCAGAGGTGCAGCCACCCACGAAGGCGCGGCCGCAGTCCGGGCTGTGGAGGAATGGTCGCATTGGTCACGAGACCCTAGGTTACGCGACCGTAGGTTACGGACCATGGCTCAGTGATGAAGCTTGCACGGCGTACGCTGTTCGGACGTGGCACTCCGCACCCGTGTGAAAGACGTCGCTATCCACCTCTACGAGTGGATTCTTCGACGTGAGTTGAGCGGGACACAGGTGCCCAAGCACGTGGGCGTGGTCCTCGACGGCAACCGCAGGTGGGCCAGGGAGGCCGGGTTCACCGACGTCGCGCACGGGCATCGGGCCGGCGCGCGCAAGATCCTCGAGCTCCTCGACTGGTGCGGTGACGCCAAAGTGGAGGTCGTCACGCTCTGGATGCTGAGCACCGACAACCTCAACCGGGACGCCGAAGAACTGGCGCCGTTGCTGGACATCATCTCCGACATCACCGACGAGCTCGCCGCGGACGGCAATCCGTGGCGGGTCCGGCACGTCGGCGCCATCGACATGCTGCCCAGGGAGCACGCCGAGCGGCTCACCAACGCGGCGAACAAGACCAAGAACCGCACCGGCATCCAGGTCAACGTCGCTGTCGCGTACGGCGGCCGGCAGGAGATCGCGGACGCCGTGCGGAAGCTCCTGCAGGCGCACGCCGAGCGCGGCGGCACCATCGAGGAACTGGCCGAGGTGCTCGACGTCGACCACATCGCGGAGCACCTCTACACGTCTGGTCAGCCGGACCCCGACCTGATCATCCGCACGTCCGGCGAGCAGCGGCTTTCCGGCTTCATGCTCTGGCAGTCGGCGCACTCGGAGTTCTGGTTCTGCGAGGCCTACTGGCCCGGCTTCCGGCGCACCGACTTCCTGCGGGCCATGCGCGAGTACGCCAAGCGCCACCGCAGGTACGGCAACTAGCAGGCAACGGACGCAGCAAAAGGGGCGCCCACCGCGAGGTGGACGCCCCTTGAAGCAACTACGGCGAAATCACTCGCCGTCGTGGCCCCACTCCGCGCCGTCTTCGATGCCACCGGCGGCACAGGTCTCGGTGATCGACGGCGAGTTGATCGGCACGGCACCACCGAAGACACCGACGTTGTTGCCACACGCGCCCAGAACACCGTTCAGGTTGTTCGCGTTGCCGACGATCAGCAGCGGCGCGTTCTCCCACTCGTGGCCCTGAACGGCCATCGCCGGGGAACCAACAGCCAGGAACGCGGCAGCCACACCAACGGCGGCAACAGCCTGCTTCAGCACGATTATTCTCCTCATGAAGGTTTAACGGGTAAAACACATCTGGAGGCGCCAAAATGACGCCCCCAGACGCAGAACAAAGGGAGATCAGCCCTCGTCGACGATGCCGCCGGCGGCGCAGGTCTCGGTGATCGACGGCGAGTTGATCGGCACGGCACCGCCGAAGACACCGACGTTGTTGCCACAGGCACCGACGGTGCCGTTGAGGTTGTTGCCGTTCAGCAGGACCAGCAGGGGGCCGTTCTTCCAGTGGTGTCCACCGTGGCCCTCGCCGGCCATGGCGGCCGGGGCGAACGCGAGCGACAGCGCGGCTGCGGCAGCAACCACGGCACAGGCCTTCTTCATGAGATTCTCCTTCATGTCGGGTTATCCCCGTCATTTCCGGAGTCTTCGGGGATCTCCGGAGCGGTGGGGTCTCCGGGCGGAAACGCTATAGGTATTGATCTCGATTGGCGGCCCGCATGACCCCATTGTGTGACGTCAAGATCAACAACATTCCCCATACAGGTGGTCTTCGATTCACGATTCGGTCGCGAGTAAGGCCCTGTGGTAGACGCTCTACGCTCTTCGACTCATGGACGCCAACGAGCTGGTGCGCGGATATCTGGTGCTGGGGCTGCGCCTCGGGCGCCTGGTGTCCGGGTTCGTCGACTCGTTCACCGGCGACCCCGCACTGAGCCGCGCCGTCGACAACGAGCCGCGCCTCGACCCCAAAGCGCTCGCCTCCCACGCCCGTGAGCTGCAGAAAGAGCTCCCCGGCTCCGATCTCACGACCCAGCGCAGGCAGTTCCTCCAGGCGCATCTCACCGCGCTGGAGTGCACCGCGCGCAAGCTCGCCGGCGAGCGCGTCACGTTCGTGGACGAGGTCGAGCAGTACTTCCAGGTCCGCATCCGCCCTGGTGACGAGGACGCGTACGCCCAGGCTCACCGCAACCTCGACGTGCTGCTCGAGGGACCGGGATCGCTCACCGACCGCCTCAGCGCCTTCCGCGCGGCCGACGAGGTGCCCGCGCGCAGGCTCCAGGGCGCCGTGCAGGCCCTCTCCAGCGCCCTGAGGGACCGCGTGCGGCACAAGTACGCGCTGCCCGAGCAGGAGATCGTCGAGTACCAGGTCGTCACCAACAAGCCGTGGAGCGGCTTCAACTACTACCTCGGCGGCTACCGCAGCAGGGTCGCGGTCAACGCCGACCTCGGCCACCGCATGTCGAACCTGCCCCACCTGGTCGCGCACGAGTCCTATCCGGGCCACCACACCGAGCACTGCCGCAAGGAGGCCGGCCTGGTCGCCCGGCGCGGCCACGCCGAGCAGTCGATCTTCCTGATCAACACGCCGCAGTGCCTGATGGCCGAGGGCATGGCGGACCTCGGCCTGCACGCCGCGGTCGGACCGGGCTGGGGCGTCTGGACGGAGCAGATCTTCCGCGACCTCGGGTTGCGAATGGACGGCGAACTGTCCGAAAAGGTCGAATCGGCGGCGTCCGGCCTGCTCACCGTGCGGCAGGACGCCGCGCTGCTGCTACACGATCGAGGTGCGGATCAGGATGACGTGGTTGCGCATCTGCGCAGGTGGCTGCTAGTCCCCGACCGCCGGGCACGGCAAATGGTTCGTTTCCTGGCGGACCCGCTGTGGCGCGCTTACACCACGACTTACGTCGAAGGAGTGCGTCTCGTGAGGGCCTGGCTGGACGTCCGCGCGCCCGGCGAGTCGCTCGACTCCCGCTATCTGAGGCTTCTCGACGAGCCCCTCGTACCGAAATCACTCGAATCCCAGGTGAGGGACGGTCTGTCGTGGTTGGCCCGCAACACCCAAGAAAACAGCATCTGACCAGCTGAAACACGGCTGTGGTCACGTTTCGGGTTGTTTTCCGGCAGATGACAAATCGGGATTCACCTGTGTGGCTTCGTGCAGATGGGGCACTGCCGCAGGTAACTTCGTTCTTGGCGGGACGCGACCACTGCGGACCGCGCAGGGAGGTCCTGATCGTGACAGACAACGTCGCGAGGGGGCCGGCACCCGGCCCTCGTGGTCGACCTGCCTGACGCCACCCGGCGGACGGCGAGACGATCAATCAGGGTTGTGCCTGGCCCAGCGAGGAGCGGACGCGGGTGCCGCGTTCGTGAGGGAGTTGCCGTGAACGCACGACGTCCCGCGAGCCGTTCCTCAGGCTCATCGCGCACATCCTCCTCCAGGCGCAAGTCCGCCGCCCCAGCCCTCACGACATATGTGCTGGACACGTCGGTACTGCTGTCCGATCCACTCGCGGCCACCAGGTTCGCGGAGCACGAGGTCGTGCTCCCGCTCGTGGTGATCAGCGAGCTGGAGGGCAAGCGCCACCACCCCGAACTGGGCTGGTTCGCGAGGGAGGCCCTGCGCCTGCTCGACGACCTGCGCTTGCGGCATGGTCGCCTCGATTCGCCCATCCCCATCGGGGATGTGGGAGGCACCTTGCACGTCGAGCTCAACCACTCCGACCCGGAGGTGTTGCCATCAGGTTTCCGAACGGACTCCAACGACGCCCGAATCCTCGCCTGCTCCCTCAACCTCGCTGCTGAGGGGCGCAACGTCACCCTGGTGACGAAGGACATGCCGCTGCGAGTCAAGGCCGGATCGGTCGGCCTGCAGGCGGAGGAATACCGGGCGCACGACGTCACCTTGTCAGGCTGGACAGGAATGTCCGATCTGGACGTCGATCAGTCAGTGATCGACGGTCTGTTCAAGGAGAACGTCGTCGACCCCACCCAACACGAAGGTCTCGAGCACATCGCCGAACTGCCGTGCCACACCGGACTCCGGATGCTGGCGGGCACGGCGAGTGCGCTGGGAAGGGTGACCGCGGACAAGCAGATCAGGCTGGTTCGCGGGGATCGGGAGGCGTTCGGACTGCACGGAAGGTCCGCTGAGCAACGGATCGCGCTGGATCTGCTGCTCGATTCCGAAGTCGGCATCGTCTCGCTGGGCGGGCGTGCGGGCACCGGGAAGTCGGCGCTGGCGCTGTGCGCCGGCCTCGAAGCGGTGATGGAACGCAGGCAGCACCGCAAGGTCGTGGTGTTCCGGCCGTTGTACGCGGTCGGCGGCCAGGAGCTCGGGTACCTGCCTGGCAGCGAGAACGAGAAGATGGGGCCGTGGGCGCAGGCGGTGTTCGACACGCTCGGCGCGCTGGTGAGCCAGGCGGTGGTGGAAGAGGTGATGGACCGCGGCATGCTCGAGGTCCTGCCGCTCACCCACATCCGCGGCCGCTCGCTGCACGACTCCTTCGTGATCGTGGACGAGGCGCAGTCGTTGGAGCGCAACGTGTTGCTGACCGTGCTGTCGCGTTTGGGCAGCAACTCGCGGGTGGTGCTGACGCACGACGTGGCGCAGCGCGACAACCTGCGGGTGGGCCGGCACGACGGCGTGGCGGCGGTGATCGAGAAGCTGAAGGGCCACCCGCTCTTCGCTCACGTCACCCTGACCCGCTCGGAGCGTTCGCCGATCGCGGCTCTCGTCACCGAGATGCTGGAGGACTACGCCTCATAGCGGTGTTCTGAGCAGAACGGCCCCGCGCTTTCGTTGCGCGGGGCCGTTTTTGCGTATGTGATGTCTAGTCGAGCGCGCGCTTCATGAAGCCGCGCAGGCCGAGCCCACCGAAGCCTGCGATCGCGACGACGAGCACCACCAGCACGATCGGCAACGGGATGTGCGGCACGTTCGGCACCAGTGCCGCGCGCATGCCCTCGCTCACGTAGGTCAGCGGGTTGAGCGCGCAGACCACCTTGAACCACAGCAGATCGTCGCTCAGCGAGCGCCACGGGAACTGCGCGGAACCCGTGAACAGCAACGGGGTCAGGATCACCGCGAACATCACGTTGACCCGGCGCGCGGGCACCGACGTGCCGATGACCATGCCGACCGAACCGCCGGCGAGACAGCCGAGGACGATCACCAGCAGCGCGGCGGGAATCCCCGACCACTCCCACGAGATGTCGAGCATCACGAACCCGACCGGCACCATCAGCACGGCCGCGAAGAACCCGCGGACGGCACCGAACACGATCTTCTCCACCGCGACGAGCGGGATGGAGATCGGTGCCAGCAACCGGTCCTCGATCTCCCGCGTCCACGAGAAGTCCAGCACCAGCGGCAGTGTCGTGTTCTGCAACGCGCCCAGGAACCCGTTCATCGCGATGATGCCGGGCAGCAGCACCTGCGCGAAGTCGTTCTGGACGTACCCGATGTCCCCCAGCACCTTCGCGAAGATGAAGAGGATGAAGAACGGCTGGATGATCACCTGCGCGAGGAAGCTCGGCAGCTCGCGGCCCGTGACGAAGACGTCGCGCCACAGGATCGCCTGGAACGTCCTGAGTTGGCTCACCGAAGCTCCCTGCCGGTCAGGTGGATGAAGACGTCTTCCAGGCTGGGCTTGCCGATCGCGACGTCGCTGACGACGACGTCGAGGTCCCGCAACACGTTCAGCACCGCGGGCAGCGTGACCGAGGTGTCCGCGTCGGTGTAGACGCGGTACATGCCACTGACCTCCTCCACCCGTTGCGCACCGTCCACTTCGGACAGCGCGGCGCTGATCTTCTCGATCTCGTGGCCGTTCGCACCGACCGTGACGCTGACCGTGTTGCTGCCGGGCAGGCTCTTCGTCAGCTCGGACGGCGTGTCCAGGGTCAGCAGCTTGCCGTGGTCGACGATGCCGACGCGGTCGCACAGCTTGGTGGCCTCGTCCATGTCGTGCGTGGTGAGCACGACCGTGACGCCGTCCGCGTGCAGTGCGGCGACGCGTTCGTGGACGAAGAGCCTGGCCTGCGGGTCGAGCCCGGTGCTCGGCTCGTCCAGGAACAGCACCTTCGGCCGGTGCATCAGCGCGCGGGCGATCATCAGCCGTTGCGCCTGACCGCCGGACAACGTGTCGACGAGCGCCTTCTCGTGGTCCTTCAACCCCATCCGCTCGAGGATGTCGTCGGCGAGCTTCTTGCGTTCGGTCGGCCCGATGCCGTGATAGGCCGCGTGGAACAGCAGGTTCTGCTTCGCGTTGAGCGAGCGGTCGAGGTTGTTGCGCTGTGGCACGACGGCGAGCAACTGCCGTGCGCGCTTGGAGTCGGCGACCACGTCGACGCCCTCCACGAACGCCTGCCCCGAGGTGGGGCGGACGCGCGTGGTCAGGACGCCGACGGTGGTCGTCTTGCCCGCGCCGTTTGGCCCGAGCAATCCGAAGACCTCACCGCGGCGGACGGTGAAGCTCAATCCGTCCACCGCAGGTTTTTGTCCGGTTTTATAGACTTTGCGGAGATCTCTTACTTCTACCGCTTCGTCCATTCCTCACCATCCCCCTGGCAACGGCCTGCCTTCCGCGAATCCAGCCGCCGACTGGATGCCGAGAACAGCCCTGTCGTGGAATTCCTCGAGCGAGTTCGCGCCGGCATACGTGCAGGCCGAGCGGACGCCGGAGGTTATCGCATCGAGCAGATCCTCCACGCTCGGACGTACCGGGTCCAAGCGCATTTTCGACGTGGAGATGCCTTCTTCGAACAGCCCCTTCTTAGCCCGGTCGAACGCGTTGTCGCTGCGCGTCCGCGCCGTCACCGCCCGCTTCGACGCCATTCCGAAAGATTCTTTGTAGAGGTTTCCCCGCTCGTCGCGCTGCAGGTCACCGGGCGACTCGTAGGTCCCGGCGAACCAGCTGCCGACCATGACGCTGCTGGCCCCCGCCGCCAGCGCCAGAGCCACGTCGCGCGGATGCCGCACGCCACCGTCGGCCCACACGTGCTTGCCTAGCCTGCGCGCCTCCGCCGAACACTCCGCCACGGCGGAGAACTGCGGCCTGCCCACGCCCGTCATCATCCGCGTGGTGCACATCGCGCCGGGTCCGACACCGACCTTGATGATGTCGGCGCCCGCCTCGACCAGGTCCCGCACGCCCTCCGCGGTGACGACGTTGCCCGCCGCGATCGGCACGCTGGGGTCCGCTTCCCGGACAGCCTTGATCGCCGTGATCATCTTTTCCTGGTGCCCGTGGGCGGTGTCCACGACCAGCACGTCGACCCCGGCCTTGATCAACGCTTCGGCCTTGGCCCGCACGTCGCCGTTGACCCCGACGGCAGCCGCGATCCGCAGCCGCCCGTCGTCATCGGTGGCCGGCCGGTACACCTCGGCCCGCAACGCCGTCAGCTCGGTCAGCACCCCGCTGAGCCGCTGCTCGTCGTCGATGCCGAGCGCGATCTTGTGCGCGCTGTGGTGGAGCTGGTCGAACACGTCCTGAGGCTTCGTGTCGAGCGGCAGCTTCAGCACGTCGGTGTTCATCACGTCGCCAAGGCGCGTGAACCGGTCAACGCCCGTGAGCGCCGCCTCGTCGACAACGCCAAGAGGCCGCCCACCGTCGTCGACGACGACGACCGCGCCGTGAGCCCGCTTGTGCAGCAGGTTCCACGCGTCCGCCACCGCGTCGCCCATGGCGAGCGTCAACGGCGTGTCCCAGACGGGATGCCGCTCCTTGACCCAAGCGATGATCTCCGCGACCGCCTCGGTGGGCACGTCCTGCGGGATGACGACGAGCCCGCCACGCCGCGCGATGGTCTCCGCCATCCGCCGCCCGGCCACGGCCGTCATGTTGGCGACGACGATCGGGATGGTGGCCCCGGTGCCGTCCGAGGTGGAGAGATCGACGCCGAACCTGGACTCCACGGCGCTGCGGCCGGGAACGAGGAACACGTCGTCGTAGGTCAGGTCGTATGAGGGTCGATGCCCTTCGATGAACCGCACGTGCTTCCACGATACCCGCAGCGTCTCGTCACGGCTTCCAAACGTAACCCGTGGTCGTGGTGACCTTCACGAACCCGAGTCGCTCCAGGATCGGCCTGCTGTCCTCGGAGGCGTCGACCTGCAGGTACTTCACACCCCGCTCGATAGCTACGCGCGCCCGGTGCGCCACCAGCGCCCGGTAGATGCCCTTCCCGCGCCACTCGGCGAGGGTGCCGCCACCCCAGAGGCCGCCGAACTCGGTGCCCGGCACGATCTCGAGCCGCGAGGACGACACGACCCTCCCGTCGGCCTCCGCGATCACGGCGACAATGTTCGGGTCCTCCTTCTTCTCCATCAGCCGGTCGACCAGCCAGTCGTGCTTCCTGCCGAACACCTCGGTGGCGGTGGCGGCGAGCGAGAGCACGTCCGCCTCGTTCTCGGCCTCACGCACGACGACGCCGTCGATGTGCACCGGCGTCGTCATCTCCTCGGCGAGACCGACGAGCACGGTCTCCTCGCCTTCCGATTCGAATCCGGCCGCGAGCAGCCGTTCGGGCAGGTCAGCAGGGGTGTCATGGCCCCAGGTCTTCCACTCGACGGCCTGGCCGCGCTCGGCGAAGAAGTCGCGTTGCCTGGCGATCAGCTCGTCGAGTTCGGCGCCGGAGACGCCCAGGTCGGGTGGTCCACCCACGAAACCTGACCGTTTCGGCCAGCACACCCGGAAGACCGGGCCGTCGCGGTGGACGGTGGAGCCGGGGTCCAGAACGGTCCACTCGGCGGTGCGGGCCTGGTCGTCGAACGCGCGCAACAGCGCGGCAGCATCAGTCACTGGCCCGACGTTATTGCCGGAAGCCGCGAGGTCGCACGCGATTTACGGCGCTGAGCACCCGTGTCAGGCCTCGGGATTCAGTTGTGCGGTGGGCAGGAGTGCCCTCACCTCCTCGATCGTCGTCGCCTCTGACGGGTCCTTGTCCGGCCGATACCGCACGACGCGGGCGAACCGGAGCGCGACGCCGCCGGGATAGCGCGGCGAGACCTGCACGCCGTCCAGTTCGATCTCGATCACCAGCTCCGGGCGGACCATGACGACCCAGTCGCTCTGCTCGGTGGCGATCTCCTGCAGCGCCTTGGTCTGCCACTTGAGCAGCTCGTCGGTGAGGCCCTTGAAGGTCTTGCCGACCATCACGGGCGGGCCGCCGTCCGGATCGCGGGCGCCGAGGTGCAGGTTCGAGAGCCAGCCCCGGCGGCGGCCGCTGCCCCACTCGACGCCGAGCACGACCAGGTCGAGCGTGTGCACCGGCTTCACCTTCTGCCAGGCGCGGCCGCGGCGGCCGGCGGCGTAGGGCGAGGCCAGCGACTTCACCATCACGCCCTCGTGGCCACCGGACAGGGCAGCCGTGACGACCGACTCGGCCTCCTCCGGCGACGGGTCCAGCACGCCGGGGATGACGTGCTCGCCCGCGACCTGGCGGAGTGCGGCCAGGCGGTCGCGCAGCGGTTCGTCGAGCAGGTCCTCGCCGTCGAGGTGCAGGCAGTCGAAGAAGTACGGGTGCAGCAGCAGCTCACGCTCGTCCTGCGCGCCGAACCGGCTCATCGTCTCCTGGAACGGGCGGGGTCTGCCCTCGTCGGTCAGCGCCAGGGTCTCGCCGTCGAGCACCACCGACGTGCACGGCAGGCCGCGGACGAGTTCGACCAGCTCGGGCACCGTCTTGGTGATCTCGCGCAACGTGCGGGTGTAGATGTGCACGTCGTCGCCGGAGCGGTGCACCTGGATGCGGGCGCCGTCGAGTTTGTGCTCCACCACGCAGCTGCCGAGCTCGGACAACGCCTCGCCCAGCGACTCCGCCGGCGAGGCCAGCATGGGTCGCAGCGGCCGCCCGACCTCCAGCCGGAACGCCTCCAGTGCCGCCGCGCCGCCGTCCAGCGCGGCCACGGCGGTCTCGGGCAGGCGGCCGGACAGCATGAACGCGCGCCGCACCGTCTCGCCCGGCACGTCCGCCGCCGAGGCGATCGCGTCCAGCATCACGCCTTCCAGCGCGCCCTGGCGCAGCTCGCCGGTGAGCAACCGGCGCAAGAAGTCCTGTTCCGCCGCAGTTGCACGCCCGAACAACGCCGTCAGCAGGTCGACCCGGCGTTGCGCCGAGCCCTTGCCGGACGTCGCGGCCACCTCGGCGAGCGCGGCGTCGACCTCGGCGATCGTGAGCCCGGCCTGGTCGGCCGGCGGCACGGACAGGTCGACGACCGTGCGCCAACCTGCACCGATGCGACCCTGCCGCGGCGTGCCGATGAGGAACGACACCACCGCGATCACGACGTCGGCACTCGCCCCGCGCAGCAACGCGGACAGCGCCTTGACCTTGGCCAGGCGCGACCGGGTCGCCGCCACGGCGGCCGACGTGTCGACCACTTCGGAAAGGAGCACGTGTCTCATGGTGCACCCGAGCACTGACAATTTCTGGAGGCTCGGGCTAGGCTGCCCCGGACATTCGTCCGACCTGGGGGTTTACCGCACCATGCGTACGTTCAAGATCGTTGCCGCCGCCATGCTGTTCGCCGCCGTCGCGGCGGTCGCCAGCCCCGCGATCGGCCAGGCCCGCGAGCACATCCTCGGCGCCGACGGCGACGCCAGCGTGGACCGCGAGCACATCCTGAGTGGCGACGCCGGCACCCTGCGCGAGCACATCCTCTAGAGCCGGCACTAGGCCACGGCGGCGTTCGCGATCTCCCTGACCGCCTCCCGCAGACGGTCAGGGGTGAGCGACGCGTACCCCAGCACCAAACCGGGCCACATCGGCGTGCGCGTGTACTGCGCCAACGCCCAGACGTGCACGCCACGGTCCGCGAGCCTGCTCTTCAGCGCGAGGTCGTCCGTTCCGTCCGGCATGCGCAACACGACGTGCAGCCCAGCCGCAACGCCGATGGACTGCCACGCCGGCAGATGCTCCGCAACGGCCTCCAACAACGCGTCACGCCTCTTCCGATAGAGCGCGCGCGTACGTCGTAGATGACGGTCATAGCCACCCGTTCGCAACATGTGTGCGAACGCGGCCTGAGGGATCGTCGCGGTGCCCATGTCGTTGTACTGCTTGCGTTGCACGATGCCCTCACGCAACCGCTCCGGCACCACGAGCCACCCGAGCCGCAGCGCGGGCGCCAACACCTTGCTCGTCGTCCCCTGATACACCACGTGTTCGGGCGCGAGTGCCTGCAACGCCCCCAACGCCGGCCGGTCGTACCGGTGCTCCGCGTCGTAGTCGTCCTCGATGATCAACGCGTCCCGCTCGCGCGCCCATTCGACGAGCGCGCGCCGCCGTTCCGGATGCAGCACCACGCCCAGCGGAAACTGGTGCGCGGCCGTGACGAGCACCGCCTTGCAGTCCGTTTTGGACAGAAGATCGACCCGGATCCCCTTGTCGTCCACCGGAACCGGCACGGTGTGGAGGCCGTGCGACCGCAGCATGTTCTCACCGCCGAAGTGACTCGGCTCCTCGATCGCGATGCTGCCGTTCAAGATCCGGGCCGTGAGCTGCAACCCGTCCGCCGCACCGTTGGTGATCACCGCGTCCTTCGCGACCACCGCCCGCACCCGAGCCAGGTAGTCGACGATCTCCTTGCGCAGCCCCACGAACCCGGCCGGATCCGGGTACGCCAGGTCGTCGTCGGGCAGGTCGGCGAGCGCCGCCCGATGCGCCGCAACCCATTCAGCACGCGGAAACGCGCCCAACGCGGGCAATCCGGGCCGCAGGTTGTACCGCCACCGCTGCGGCGGCTCCGGCACACCGCACGCGCCGGCCGGCCCGAGGCTCGCGACCGTGGTCCCCGACCCCCTGCGACTGGTGAGGTACCCCTCCGCCACGAGCTGCGTGTACGCCGACGTCACCGTCCCGCGCGCCACCCCGAGCTGCGCCGCGAGATCCCGGCTGGACGGCAACCGCGTCCCCGGCACGAGCCGCCCGTCCCTGATCGCCCCGCGCAGCTCGACCTCCACGCCACGCCGCCGCTGATGCCCAGGCAACAGCAGCTCGCGAAAAGTGGTCCAGTTCGTAGCCATCGAAGTGGAGCTTAAACCTGGACCAGTTCAGCGCAAGGCTCTGCAGCATGAAACTCGGGGTGGCCGCGGGAGCGACAGCGGCAACGATCGTCGGCGCGTCAGTTCCCGTCACCGGCATGCTGGAGGGCTACCCGGTCCTGACCGGCCAGGCCATGCGCTACCTGCTGGGCGCCGCCGTCCTGCTGCTGGTGGCCCGCCGCCTCCCGATGCCGTCGTGGCGCGACATCCCACCGCTGCTGGGCGTGGTCGCCTCGGGCATGCTCGGCTTCAACGCCCTGCTCATCGCCGCCCAGCAATACGCGGAACCGGGCTTCGTGGCCGCCGTCATGGGCGCCTCCCCGATCGCCCTGGCACTGATGGCCCGCAACCGCTCCCTAGCAGCCGTGGTCGGCGCCGTAGTAGTGGCCGCAGGCGTGGTGGTGTTGTCCGGCGGCGGCGCGTGGCACGGCCCAGGCCTCGTGCTGGCGTTGCTCACGATGGTCGGCGAGGTCTGCTTCACCCTCTTCGCCGTAGGAGTGGTCCGCCGCCTGGGCGTGCTCGGCGTAGCCACCTGGACCTGCCTCCTGGCCGCGGCGATCGGCGCGGTGCTCGGCACCTTCGTGGGCGGCTGGCAGGTCCCGGACACCCGGCAATCGATCGCGCTGGTGCTGCTCGCCGTGCTGGTGACCGCCCTGGCGTTCGGCCTCTGGTACTTCGCCGTGAACCGCCTGGGCTCGGACCGGGCGGGCGTGCTCATCGGCCTGATGCCCGTGTCCGGCCTGGCGACATCCGTGCTGTTGGGCGTGCAGCAACTAACGCTCGTGTCCGTCGTTGGCGTCACCACGGTCGCGCTCGGGTGCGCCATCGGCCTCCGGAGGGGAACGCACCACACACACGACCCCGCCGGGGTTCCCCCAAAATCAACTATACCGAGTGGGTCTGACAGTCGGCCGGAAGTCGTTGCGCCGTAACGGTTATCAGGTCTCGCCGACCACGACGGCTCGTAGCCGATCAGGCTGTAGCACTCAAGACAGCCACGAAGCTCACAGGCTGACCTTGCCCAGCCACGACGCGGCCTCATCAGCCGGCAGCACCCGCGTGACGTCCACCATCGGCGTCATCATCGGGTACAACCGACCCGCGTTCCACGACCGCGCATAGGACGGCACACCCAGCACAACGACCCGGCGGCCCTCGAAAACCGGGATGTCGCAGGGACGTCCTTCGTTCCAGATCGTCTCGCCGAACCCGTCGGAAAGCTCGAACTGGCCCCGAATTCCGCCCGCCGGTTCGAGATCCGGGCCGACCGACGCCGCTTCCACCCACGACTGCAGCGGCGGCTCGCCGGGGATCAGCGACGGGACCAGGCGGTAGGCGAGCAACGTGTGCAGCTGGAAGTTGTCGCCGAGGCCGCCGATCGTCACCTCGAAGCCCTGCCCGGACGCGGGATGCAGCACCAGCAACGGTTCCAGATCCAGCACGAGCAGCAGGCCGTGCAACCACGTGTCGGACGGCACCTCGGCGAGCAGGCGGTCGCGGTGTGGCAAATTAGCGCGGATGTCCTCGTGCTGCATGGGGAGCACGAGGGCGCCCTCCCACTCGTCCGCGGCGGGATCCTTGCGCTCGAAGGCTTCCGCGACGCGCAGCGTCAGCGGTTCCAAGGCGGGCAACGTGCCCGTGAGATAGAGGACGTTGCCCAGCAACTGGTTCACCTGCACGTCCGACGACGAGGACAGCACCAGGGCCGCCGCCGACATCTCGTCGAACGAACGGCCCTGGGTCTCTTCCACGAATTTCTCGAACGCGCCCGGCTCGTCGCGAACGACGGATGCGGCGTAGTCGGTGAGCTCCACGCCGCGCAGGTTACGTGAGGTCCGGCCCCTGCGAGCGCAGATCGTCGACCTTCGACATGGCATCGCGCAGGTCGCCGAGCCAGCTGTCCGCGTGCTCGCCGACCAGGCGGACCGCCCACGCCAGGGCGTCCGCGCGGGAACGTGCCACGCCCGCGGCCACCAGGGTGTCGAGCACCTGGCGTTCCGGCTGGCGCAGGCGCGTCATCACCGGCACGGCCAGGTGCGTGAACAGCTCGCGGGTGCTGCCGAGAGCGGCGCCCCACGCGACCTTGCGGCCGTAGCGGTGCTCGGCCTGGCGCGCGATCTCGATGCGTTCGTCGCGCGTCTCCTCCCGCCAGCGGGCGATGCGGCCCGACTCGGCCGCGGAGCGCGAGGCGTCGTCGAACTCGCCTTCCAGGTCGGCGAGCGTGCCGACGACCGTGATCTCCTCGCGGTCGATGATCACCTCGGGCGCGCCGGTGAACCAGCCGTCGGGCAGCCTGCCCGCGAACCACGCCGCCGCGTCGTCGGCCGACGGCAGGTCAGCCTGCTGCCAGCCACCTCTTCCTCGCCATCCACGTCCCATGTCCAACACCCCTGATTACTTGATTACGTTGTAACCGACGTTACGCCTGCAATCAGTCAGAGGGTGTTCGCCGTCAGCGAAGTGACCAGCGCATCTGCGGAAACGACGGGCCTGTCGCACACGTAACCGCGACACACGTAGGCAGCCGGGGCCTCGTCGACCAACGGACGGTCTTCCAGCAACGGCACTGAGCCCGGCTCACCGGACACGACGACGCCGCCTCCTGGCACATGCGCAACCGCCGCCGCCCACAGCGACGCACGGCGCGAGTCATCACCGGCACCCACGACGGCCACCTGCAACGGGCCCGCGACCAGCGCTTCGGCGACGGACAACCAGTGGCCGGCGAACCGCGGCGCCCGAGCGGCCAGCAGACCGGCACGCGTCACCGCGTCCGAAGCAGCACTCGCATAACGCGAAGAGCGCTCGGCACCGGACAGCAACGAAGCCGTCAGCAACGCCGAGGCCAGCGAAGACGCACCCGAAGGAGACGCGTTGTCGGTGGAGTCGGCAGGACGGCGCACCAGCGATTCGGCATCGTCCGCGGTGTCGTAGTAGGCGCCCGGTGAGTCCGGCACGGCGAAACGAGAGAGAGCGGTGTCCAACAGGCCGCACGCCAGGTCCAGCCACCGGATCGAGCCCGTCACCTGGTGCAACGCGAGCAGGCCATCGGCGAGGCAGCCGTAGTCCTCCAGCACGCCGAACGACGGCCCCGCGACGCCGTCCCGCGAGGTCCGCAGCAGCCTGCCCTCGACCAGGTGTACCGAGGCCAGCAACGACGCCGCCTCCGAGGCCGCGACGATCCACGACGGCTCACCGAAGAAGGCGCCCGCCTCGGCCAAAGCCGAGATCGCCATGCCGTTCCACGCGGCGATCACCTTGTCGTCACGACCCGGCTGCGCGCGCTCGGCACGACGGGCCAGCAACGACGCTCGCACGTCCTCTCCCGGCTCGGACACGAACCTCAGCGTCGACTTGCCGTCCTCAAAATTCGGCTCCTCCGTCACCCCGAAAGCAGCAGCGGCCTCCCCGAGTTCCTCGTAAGACCACACGTAAGTCGAGCCCTCAACGCCTTCAGTGTCCGCGTCCAGCGAAGCCGCGAAGCCGCCCTGGGCCGTGCGCAGGTCACGCAGCAGGAAACCAACCGTGTCCCGCACGACCCGCTCATAGCGTTCAGAGCCTGTGACCCGCGTCAGATGCGTGTAGAAGCGGAGCAGCAAAGCGTTGTCGTACAACATCTTCTCGAAGTGCGGCACGACCCACGAGGCGTCGACGCTGTAGCGCGCGAACCCGCCGCCGAGCTGGTCGTACATGCCTCCGTTCGCCATCGCGTCGGCCGTCGAGGTGGCCATCGAGATCGCCTCGACCGAGCCGGTGCGTTCGTGGTGCCGCAGCAGGAACTCGACCACCATCGACGGCGGGAACTTCGGCGCGCCACCGAATCCGCCGTTGCGCCGGTCGAACTCGCCCAGCAGCGACACCACCGCGCCCGCCAGCGCGTCGGAGTCCACAGCGGACGGTGGCAGCGGCGCGGTGTGCCGGGAGATCTCCTCCACCACAACGGAAGCCGACTCCAGGATGTCGTCGGGGCGCGTGGTCCACGCGTCCGACACGGCCTCGACGAGCTGCGTGAACGACGGCATGCCCTGGCGCGGCGACGGCGGGTAGTAGGTGCCGGCGTGGAACGGGCGCGCGTCCGGCGTCAGGAACACGGTCATCGGCCAGCCGCCGGAACCGGTCATGGCCTGCGTGACCTCCATGTACACGGCGTCGACGTCCGGACGTTCCTCGCGATCGACCTTCACCGGGACGAACCGGGCGTTCACGAACGCCGCCACCGACTCGTCCTCAAATGACTCGTGTGCCATCACGTGACACCAGTGACAGGCCGCGTAGCCGACGGACAGCAGCACCGGGACGTTGCGCCGTCGTGCCTCCTCGAACGCCTCCGCGCCCCACGGCCACCAGTCGACCGGGTTGTCAGCGTGCTGCAGCAGGTACGGGCTGGTCGCGTCCGCAAGCCGATTGGTCATGCCAACCACAGTAAATGGGCAGCGCGGACCGCGACTCTCGATCAGACTCGACCTCGTGTTGCTGACCATGACCACGACCCACCAGCCGGCGACCGACCTCGGTCACCTGCTGCACAAACACCCGGACCGGGCCCAGTCGTTCTCGACGAGCTCGGGCACCGCGCACGTCTTCTACCCGAAGGCGTCGCCAGAGGAATGCACGGTCGCCCTTCTGCTGGAGGTCGACCCCATCGCGCTCGTGCGAGGTCCTGGCAGCACGCTCACGCAATACGTCAACGACCGCCCGTACGCGGCCGGGTCGTTGCTCACCGTCGCGCTCGGCAGCGTGTTCCGCACGGCCATGAACGGCCGCAGCGACAGCTTCCCCGAGCTCGCGCAGACACCGATTCCGCTGGTCATCCGCATTCCCGCGCTGCCGCACAAGCTCGCGGAGCGGCTGTTCACGCCACTCGGCTGGACCGTCGAGGTCACCGAGCACGGCGAGTCGCGCTACGGCGACGTCACTCTGACCGGAACACTCAAGGTCAGCGACGCCCTGAAGCACCTCTACGTGCTACTGCCCGTGCTCGACGGCGGCAAGCACTATTGGGTCGCCGCCGACGAGGTCGACAAACTGCTCAAGGCCGGTGACGGCTGGCTGTCGGCGCACCCGGACAAGGAGCTGATCACCACCAGGTACCTGGCGCGCAAGCGGCCGCTGGTGCTGTCCGCGCTGGAACGGCTCGCCGAGGTCGACGAGGTCGAGCCGGAGGAGCTGGACAACGCACTGGCCGAGCCGAAGATCTCCCTTGCCGCACAGCGCAAGGAGGCCGTGATCAAGGCCTTGAAGGAGGCGCGGGCCAAGCGCGTGCTCGATCTCGGCTGCGGTGGCGGTGCGTTGCTGCGCGAGCTCGTCAAGGAGCCGGAGTTCACCGAGATCCACGGTGTCGACGTGTCCGCGAAGGCGTTGCAGGAGGCCGCGCGCAAGCTCCACCTGGACCGCATGTCCGACCGGCTGCGCGAGCGGATCACGTTGCGGCAGTCGGCGTTGACCTACGCCGACACCGAACTCGCCGGCTACGACGCGGCGGTGCTGATGGAGGTCGTCGAGCACGTCGACCCGTCGCGCCTGCCCGCGTTGGAGCACTCGGTGTTCGTCGTCGCACGCCCTGCCGTCGTTCTGGTGACCACGCCGAACGTCGAGTACAACCCGCTGTTCGAAACGTTGCCGGAGGGCCAGATGCGGCACTCCGACCACCGTTTCGAATGGACTCGTGCCGAGTTCGCGGAGTGGGCGGACGGCGTTGCGTCGCGACGTGGCTACCGCGTGAGTTATGTGCCGATCGGGCCGGAGGACGCCGACCGCGGCGCGCCGACCCAGATGGCCGTGTTCAGCTTGGGGGAAGAGAACTGATGGACCTGAAGATTCCCGACCTGTGCCTGGTGGTGCTGATCGGCGCCTCGGGCTCGGGCAAGTCCACGTTCGCGCGCAAGCACTTCCTCCCCACGCAGGTGCTGTCGAGCGACTACTTCCGCGGGCTCGTGGCCGACGACGAGAACGACCAGTCGGCGTCCGCGGCCGCGTTCGACGTGCTGCATTACGTCGCGGCCAAGCGGCTGGAGGCCGGCCGCGTCACGGTGATCGACGCGACGAACGTGCAGGCGCCCGACCGCGCGAAGCTGATCGAGGTCGCGAAGAAGGCGAACGTGCTGCCGGTCGCGATCGTGCTGGACACGCCGACCGACGTGTGCCTGCGGCGCAACGCTTCCCGGCCGGACCGCGACTTCGGTGCGCATGTCGTGAAACGGCACCGGGCCGCGTTGCAGCGGTCGCTGAAGTTCCTCGGCAAGGAGGGGTTCAAGCGCGTGCACGTGCTGCGCTCCGAGTCCGATGTGGACAGCTCGGTGGTCGTGTACGAGCGGCTGCTCAACGACCTCAAGCACGAGACCGGGCCGTTCGACGTGATCGGTGACGTGCACGGCTGCCGCGCGGAGCTGGAGGAGCTGCTGGTCGAGCTCGGGTACTCGCTGGTGCGCGACGCCGAAGGACGTGCGGTCGACGCCGTTCCTCCTGCTGGGCGCAAGGCCGTTTTCGTGGGCGACCTCGTGGACCGCGGACCGGACACCCCTGGCGTGCTGCGCCTCGTCATGGGCATGGTCGCGAGCGGCCACGGGTTCTGCGTGTGCGGAAACCACGAGCAGAAGCTGGTGCGGGCGTTGCGCGGCAAGAACGTCCAGGTGCGGCACGGCCTCGCCGAGTCGCTCGCGCAGTTCGCCACCGAGGACCAGGACTTCCGCCGCCAGGCCGAGAAGTTCTGCGATCAGCTGGTGGCGCACTACGTGCTGGACGGCGGAAACCTCGTCGTCGCGCACGCCGGTCTGCCGGAGCGCTACCACGGCCGGGCTTCCGCACGTGTGCGCAGCTTCGCGCTGTACGGCGACACGACCGGAGAGACCGACGAGTACGGACTTCCCGTGCGCTACCCGTGGGCGAACGAGTACCGCGGCACGGCGATGGTGTTGTACGGCCACACTCCAACGCCCGAGGCAGAGTGGATCAACAACACCATGTGCCTCGACACCGGTGTGGTGTTCGGCGGAAAGCTGACCGCGCTGCGCTACCCGGAGCGCGAGGTCGTGTCCGTCAAGGCACACCAGGTCTGGTACGAGCCGGTACGACCGTTGGTCGCGCCTGTCGTCGAACGCGCACCAGACGTGCTGGCGTTGAGCGACGTCACGGGCCTGCGCCGGATCGAGACATCGCTGATGGGCGCCGTCACGATCCGCGCGGAGCAGTCCGCGTCGGCTTTGGAGGTCATGAGCCGGTTCGCGATCGATCCGCACGACCTGCTGTACCTGCCGCCGACGATGGCGCCGACCGCGACCTCGCAGCGGGACGACGTGCTGGAGCACCCGTTGGAGGCCTTCGCGGAGTACGCGGCTGCTGGCGTTTCTTCGGTGATCTGCGAAGAGAAGCACATGGGCTCGCGTGCGGTGTTGTTGGTGCGCAAGGAAGGTGGCGCGATCTACACCCGCACCGGGCGCGCCTTCTTCGACGGCGCACTGGGTTCCGAACTGCTGGACCGCGTGCGTTCGGCGTGCGCAGGCTTGTTCGACGAGTTCTCGACGGACTGGCTGCTGATCGACGCTGAGCTGATGCCGTGGAACGCCAAGGCTTCCGGGCTGATCCGCGAGCAGTATGCGGCGGTCGGAGCGGCTGCTGGTGGCGCACTGCCGGTGGCGGTCGGAGCATTGGAGTCGGCAGCTGCTCGCGGTGTGGACGTGGCAGAACTGCTGGCGCGCACGTCCGAGCGCGCGTCGAACGCCGCGGCCTACAGCGCTGCGTATGAGCGGTACTGCTGGCCGGTCACCGGGTTGGAGGGCGTGCGGATCGCGCCGTTCCAGCTGCTGGCGGCCGAGGGGCAGACGTTCCACGACCGTTCGCACCTGTGGCACCTGGAGACGCTGAGCCGGCTGGAGGGACCGCTGTTCCAGCAGACCCGACACCTCGTGGTCGACACCGCGGATCCCGCAGCCGGCGTGAAGTGGTGGGAGGAGCTGACCGCGGACGGCGGCGAGGGCATGGTCGTGAAGCCGCTGTCGAACTCGGCCGCGCGCGTGCAGCCGGGCGTGAAGGTGCGCGGGCGTGAGTACCTGCGGATCATCTACGGCCCGGACTACACCTCCGCCGCGAACCTCGCCCGCCTGCGGAAGCGCTCGCTCGGCCGCAAGCGCGGTCTCGCCCTGCGCGAGTACGCCCTGGGCATCGAGGCCCTGGAACGCGTCGCGCGCGGGGAACCGTTGTGGCGGGTGCACGAGTGCGTCTTCGGCGTGCTCGCGCTGGAGTCGGAACCGGTGGACCCACGACTGTGATCCTCGAAGCCGTGATCGGTTCGCACGCCTACGGGCTGGCGACCGATGAGTCCGATGTAGACAGACGCGGGGTGTTCGTCGCGCCCACGGAGTCGTTCTGGCGCCTGGAGAAGCCCCCGACCTCGGTCGAGGGCCCGTCGCCCGAGCAGCTCAGCTGGGAGGTCGAACACTTCTGCAGGCTGGCTCTGAAGTCGAACCCGACGGTGCTCGAAACGCTGGTGAGCCCGCTGGTCGAGATCAGCACGCCGATGGGAGAGGAACTGCAGGCGCTGCTGCCCGCGTTCCTCTCCCGGTACGCCGTGCGCGCCTACACGCGCGCGACGGAAATGCAGCTGTCGCGCGCGGGCCGAAACCTGAAACCCAAGCAGCTCATGCACGTCGTGCGGCTGCGGCTGGTGGGCCTGCACCTGATGCGGACGGGCTCGCTGTCCATCGCGGCGGACCGCTCGCTGCTGGCGATCCGCGACGGCTCGATGCCCTGGGACGACGCGGTGTCGTGGGCACACGCGCTCGGCGACGAACTCGCTTCGGCGAACGGCCCGCTGCCAGAGGAACCCGACCGGGCGCGGGTCGAGAACTGGTTGATGTCGGTGCGCAGGAGGATGTTGTGAGCTACGAGGTTCCGGACCTGAGCGCGGTCGTGGCGGAGCAGTCGCACGACCTGCTCTTCGCGACCGTGTCAGGCGCGCACCTGTACGGATTCCCGTCCCGCGACTCGGACGTGGACCTGCGCGGCGTGCACGTCCTGCCGCTGGCCGAGATCGTCGGGCTGCGGCACGGCCCGGAGACCAAGGAACGGATGTGGGTGCGCGACGGCGTCGAGATCGACCTCGTCACCCACGACGTGCAGAAGTTCTGCCGCCTGCTCACCCGCCCCAACGGCTACGTGCTGGAACAGCTGCTCTCGCCCCTGGTCGTGCACACCACCGACGGCCACCGAGCGCTGGCCGACCTGGCCGCGCACTGCCTGACCTCCCGGCACGGCCACCACTACCGGGGTTTCGCGGCCACGCAATGGCGGCTGTTCGAGCGGACCGGCGAGATCAAGCCGCTGCTCTACACGTTCCGCGCACTGCTCACCGGCGTACACCTGCTGCGCACCGGCGAGGTCGTCGCGCACCTGCCGACGTTGCTGGACAAGCTCGACGGGCCGGACTACCTGACCGCGCTGATCGAGGCCAAGATCCTCGGCGAGCACCGCGCGCTGGCAGGCGTGCCGGAGCGGCCTGCCCCCGAACGGCTGGAGGCGGACCTCGCGCACTGGCACGAGCAGCTGCGAGAGGCGCGTGAGACCACCGACCTGCCCGAGCACCCGTCGGCGTTCGAGGCGGTGCACGAGTTCGTGGTCGAGACCCGGTTGCGCTAGTCGCTCAACCCGTCCTGCCGATTGCCTGGCCCGAGGTCGAAGGTGACCATGGGCACGGGTCGGGAGAACTCAGCGGGGGTCGGCTGTGCGTTCTTCCGATTTCGACGCGTTCCTCTCGTACAGCCACGCGCTCGACAACCAGCTCGCGCCCGGACTCCAGAGCGGCATCGAGCGGTTCGCCAAACCCTGGTACAGGGTTCGGGCACTCCGAGTGTTCCGCGATGTCACGACGCTTTCGGCTGCCCCGGAGTTGTGGCACGCGATCGAGAAAGCACTCAGCCGGTCCCGGTGGTTCATCCTGCTCGCCTCTCCAGAGTCGGCGGCGTCGAAGTGGGTGGACCGCGAAGTCGCGTGGTGGCTGGCGAACCGGTCCTCCGACCGGCTGCTCATCGTGCTGACCAACGGAGACCTGCGCTGGAACGACGCCGAGGGACGGCCGGAGGCCGACGTGCTGCCTCCCTCACTGCGTGACGCCCTGCGCGGCGAACCTCTCTGGGTCGACGTCCGCTGGCTGCGGGACAGCACTCAGGTCGATGAGTCCCACCCGCGGTTCCGCGACTGCGTGGCGGACATCGCGGCCGCGGTGCGCGGCGTCGACAAGGACCTTCTCGTCGGCGAACACCTGCGCCAGCACCGCAGGACGATGAGGCTGGCTCGCGCGGCCATGTCCGTGCTGCTCGTGCTGACGGTGACAACCCTGGTCGCGGCACTGATCGCGCTCACCCAACGCGACAACGCACGTACCCAGGCCAGGGTCGCGACGGCCAGGCAGGTCGCCGCCACCGCACTGGCCAACGTCGGCAGCAGGATCGACGTCGCCCAGCTGCTCGCGGTCGAGGCGTTCCGCATGGACGACAACCCGCAGACGAGGGCCGCGCTGTTCCAGGCGACGACGTCCAGCCCGCACCTCGTGCGCTACTTCCACGCGGATCAGAAGATCACGGCCATCACCACGTCCGGAGACGGCCGGACAGTGGCCGCAGGAACGGCCGGCGGCAAGGTCCTGATGTGGCACCTGCCGGACGGAAAGCCCCGCGAGTTCTCGCCAGGAAGCCGGGCGGTCAGCAGCGTTGCGCTCAACGCGGACGGGTCGATGCTGGCAGCGGCCTCCGGTGAGCAGGGACTGGTGTGGGACGTCGCCGCGGACACTCCGCCACTGGTGACCGGGCCCGCCACGCTCGTCGCCCTGTCGCCGGAGGGCAGGTGGGCCGGCACCGTCCGGGACTCGACGCTCGTGCTGTTCGACCGCACCTCCGGCCAGGAGGTGGCGCGCACCAGCGACGTCTCCGCCACGGACCTCGCGTTCACCGACGAGTCGGCGATCATCGCGACCACCGGCTCCGGCGAGTGGCAACGGCTGTCCGCACCGTCCGGACGCCTGATCTCCCGCAGCATCCGCCCGCACGCGCCGATGACGGGCTTCGCTGCGGGAAGCTCGACGAACGGGGAGTTCTACGGCCTGGCGACCCTCGACGTCCTGGAGGTCTGGCGCACCTCCGCTGCCGACGACGTCGACGCCGAGCCGTTCGCCACGGCCTCGCTGCCGGTGCGCAGTCCGAACGCCGTGGCGGTGAGCCGGAACGGCAGGCGGGTGGCGGCAGCCGACAGCGGCACCCTGCACGTCAAGGCGACCCGCGTCGCGCAGAACGACGACTACGCGAGCCTGCGGCTTCCGGTGGCCATGACCGGCAACGACGACATCAGCGCCGTGCGGTTCCTCGACGACGACCACCTGGTCTCCGCGACCGGCGACCGACTGGCGCTGTGGGATCTGTCCCAGCCCGCGCGCTGGGCGGCGCCGTTCGGTCCAGAGCTGGCTCCGCGCTGCTCGGCGTGCGGACCACCGGCCGTCTCGATCTCCCCTGACGGGACCAGGCTGGTGGTCAGGAGCGAGGACCAGGTGATCACGGCGACCGTGCGGGACGTGAGCAACCCGGTCGTGCTGCTACGAGAGAGCACCGGGGCTCGGGCGCTTCAGCCGATGTGGAGTCCGGACGGCACCCGGCTCTACCTCGCCGGCGCGAGCGGCACCGGCATCGAGGTGTGGGACTCGGATCGGCACGTGCTGCTGGACCGGTGGCCGACGGCCGGCGTGGACCACTTCCTGGCGGTCGGCATCACACCGGACGGCGGGCGGATCGTGGCGGTGGACGCCGAGGGCACCATCGAGGTGATCACCACCGCCGACGGCCGCACCGAACGCACGGTGCCCGGCCGTGGCTCGGTGATCTCGGCGGCGGTGAGCCTGGACGGGGCCACCGTGACGATCAGGGAGTACGACGGGCCCGGCCGTGAGATCGACGCGCTCACCGGATCGGAACGGACGCCGCCTGGCACCGCGGCCCAGGACGATCCTCCGGCGGCCACGACAGCCGATGGTCGCCTCACCCTCCACTTGAACGAGGCGGGCACCGCGGAGCTGCGCGACCGCAACAGCGGCCCGGTCGGGACGTTCACCGTTCCGGCTCCGTGGCGTGACATCGTCGCCGATCTGCGCCGTTCGACCGGGGCCGCGTTCACCCCGGACGGAAGCGTGCTGATCACCGCGACCTCGGCCGGCCGGCCCATCAGATGGCCGCTGGACGTCCAGGAGTGGCGCAGGTCGGCGTGCATCGCCGCGGGCCGCGACCTCAGTTCCGACGAATGGCGGCGCCTGATCGGAACGAACCCGCCGACGGACCTCGGCTGCGAGCGGTAGCTAGTCCTTCTTCTTGGGCTCGGCCGAAACCGCCGCCTCGGTCTCCGCCGGCTTCTCAGCGGCTTCAGCCGGCTCGTCGAACGACGCCGGCACGCGCTTGAGGTGCTTGTTCATCGACTTGACCAGGAAGAACACCGCGATGAAGAAGACGATCAGCAGGACGAGGCCGACCGGGGAGGACTTGCCGAAGTCCTCACCCTGGCCGCCCTTGTCGTTGTTCGTGTTCGACGGCTGCACGGCGACGAAGGCCACCGTGCTGCTGAGGTCGAAGTCTTGCGAAGGGGTCACCCCTAGACCTTAACTCCGGCGAACAGGTCGTTCTCCGGCAGCGTCGAGTCGACCTGGGAGCGCACGAGTTCGTACTCCTCGGTCGGCCAGACGTCGCGCTGCAGGTCCATCGGGATCGCGAACCAGCGGCTGGTCGGGTCGATCTGGGTCGCGTGGGCCTTGAGGGCCTCGTCGCGGACGTCGAAGTAGTCCGCGCACTCGACCTGCGTGGTCACGCGGTCCATCACGTCCGGGCGATCGGCGTCCCAGTTCGCGAGCCATTCGGTGTAGGGGGACTCCATGCCGCGGGCTTCCATGGCCTCGTGGAACGCCAGGAGCTTGGCGCGCGAGAAACCGTGCCCGTAGTAGACCTTCTGGGTCTCCCACGGCGAGCCCAGCGAGGGCTCGAACGACGGGTCGGCGGCAGCGTCGAGCGCTGCCATCGAGATCTCGTGCGTGCGGATGTGGTCCGGGTGCGGGTACCCCCCGTTTTCGTCATACGTCACCACGACGTGCGGGCGGAAGTCCCTGATCGCTTCGACCAGCGACGGCACCGACTCCTCCAGCGGCACGAGGGCGAAGCAGCCCTCGGGCAGCGGCGGCTTCGGGTCGCCCTCCGGCAGACCTGAGTCCTTGAAGCCCAGCCAGCGGTGCTGGATGCCGAGGATCTTGGCCGCGCGGGCCATTTCCTCCCGGCGGACCTCGATGATGTTCTCGAGCACGTCCGGCCTGTCCATCGCCGGGTTGAGGATGCTGCCCGCACCACCGTCGGTACAGGTCACGACCATCACGTCGTGCCCTTCCGCGATGTAGCGAGCCATCGAGGCCGCGCCCTTGCTCGACTCGTCGTCGGGATGTGCGTGCACTGCCATAAGGCGCAGCTTTTCGGCCATGACCCCCGTGGTCCTCCTGTGTCAACGGTCCTGCGACACTCATCAACTGAACGTCGGGCACCATTGTTCCCCAGAGTCCGAGGAGGGCGCGGAGAAGTGGCACAGCGCGCGCTTCCTGAGGGGCGCTACAGCAAACAGAGTCGCAAGCCGCTGTCCAGATGGACACGCTGGGCGTTACTCGCTGTAGCCGTGGCAGTAGGTGCCCTGGTCGCCTTCGTCGGTTACCGAAATCTCGGCACAAAGCCGATCGAGGCCAAGCAGACCGCGTTCCACTTCCTCGGCGACGACCGCGTAGAGGTCAGTTTCGAGGTTTCCCGAGATCAACCAGAGCGTGCGGCTGTCTGCATCATTCGGGCCCGGTCCAAGGACGGGGACGAAGCGGGCAGACGAGAAGTTCTGGTTCCGCCGGGAAATGCCCTCGTCGTCGAGACAACAGTTCTCCGCACCTCGAAGCCGCCGGTCACCGGCGAGGTCTTCGGGTGCTCCTACCAGGTTCCCGCCTACTTGTCCACGAGCTAGCGGCCAAGCGGGTGATCTGCGGTTTAAACGGCGAGACGGGGAACAAATCGCCGTCGCTGAACGTTGTCTCCGTGTTACTATTGCCGCTCAAGCACGGCCCCGGCGCGGGCCGTGTTTTTCCGTTCCGGGCCCACGGCCCGGGAACTATCTGGGGCACACGTGTGCACCAGAGCAAGACGAGGAGTTGGTGACCGTGAGCGACACCCAGGTGACCTGGCTGACCCAGGAGGCCTACGACCGGCTCAAGGCTGAGCTGGACGAACTTATCGCGTACCGCCCGGTCATGGCTGCCGAGATCAACGCTCGCCGCGAAGAGGGAGACCTCCGCGAGAACGGTGGCTACCACGCGGCTCGCGAGGAGCAGGGCAAGCAGGAGGCGCGCATCCGCCAGCTGCACGAGCTGCTCCAGGCCGCCAAGGTCGGCGAGGCTCCCACCACGAAGGGTGTCGCTGCGCCGGGCACGGTGCTCACGATCCGCTACGAAGGCGACGACGAGGCCGAGACCTTCCTGCTGGCGACCCGTGAAGAGGGCGCGCACGGCGAGATGGAGGTCTACTCCCCGCTGTCGCCGCTCGGCAAGGCGCTCAACGGCGCGAAGGACGGCGAGACCGTGTCCTACGAGCTGCCGAACGGCAAGCAGCAGAAGGTCACGCTGATCTCCGCGGTTCCCTACCAGGCGTAGTGTCCCTGGCTTCAAAACATGCTTTGAACAGGCACAGGGGCGGTCACTTCGGTGGCCGCCCCTTCGCTTTCTTCACGCGTTCCAGGAGCGGCCGCACGCGTGGGGGCACGGGCGTGGAGAGTGCGATGGACGTCGACAGCCTTCGCACGTGCGGCACGTCCACGATGTGATCGACCACGCGCTGCAGGTCCGCGTTCGACCTGGCGACCATTCTCACGAAGAGATCGCCCTGACCGGTCGTCGCGTGCACCTCGCACACCTCGCTGATCGCGGCCAGCCCCTCGCACACCTCAGCTCGCCGGCCCTGCGCGATCTCGACCGTCGCGAACGCCGTCAGCCCGTAGCCCATCGCGCCGAGGTCGAGCGCCGGCGGGAACCCGGTGAGCACGCCTTTGTCCGTGAGCCTGTCGAGCCGGGCCTGCACGGTTCCGCGCGCGACACCCAGCCGGCGGGAGCATTCGAGGACCCCGAGGCGCGGTTCGTCGGTGAGCAGCAACAGCAGTCGCGCGTCCAGTTCGTCCACGGGCTGGTCAGAGTGCTCACTCTGCTGATCGTTGGCCACAGATCACTATACAAACTGCGCAGCGAAATCACTGACTGTTGCTCACCCTGCTAGGTCGACCCATGCTGATAGGCATGACGCAGCAGCTTGACGACGTGAGCTACGACCAGCTCCGGCAGCTCGTGGGGTTGGTCGACTACGACGCAACCAAGGACCCCTTCCCCGTGCGCTCCATGGACGCCGTGGTGTTCGTCGCGGGCAACGCCACGCAGACCGCGTGGCTCTACCAGGTGGCGTTCGGCATGGAGCTCGTGGCCTACGCGGGCCCCGAGACCGGTCAGCGCTCGCACAAGTCGTTCGTGCTGAAGTCGGGCTCGGCCCGCTTCGTGATCCACGGCGGCGTGCTGCCCGGCTCCGAGCTCCTCGACCACCACCGCCGCCACGGCGACGGCGTGGTCGACCTGGCGCTGGAGGTCGGCGACGTCGACCAGTGCATCAAGCACGCACGCGCACAGGGTGCGACCGTGCTGGAAGAGCCGCACGACGTGTCCGACGAGCACGGCACGGTGCGTCTCGCGGCCATCGCGACCTACGGCGAGACCCGCCACACGCTCGTGGACCGTTCCAAGTACAAGGGCCCCTACCTGCCCGGCTACGTGGCCCGGACGTCTTCGGTGAAGCGCCCCGAGGGTGCGCCGAAGCGCCTGTTCCAGGCCGTCGACCACTGCGTCGGCAACGTCGAGCTCGGCAAGATGGACTACTGGGTCGAGTGGTACAACCGCGTCATGGGCTTCGTGAACATGGCGGAGTTCATCGGCGACGACATCGCCACCGACTACTCGGCGCTGATGTCCAAGGTCGTCTCGAACGGCAACCACCGCGTCAAGTTCCCGCTGAACGAGCCGGCGGTCGCGAAGAAGAAGTCGCAGATCGACGAGTACCTCGAGTTCTACGAGGGCGCGGGCGTGCAGCACATCGCGCTGGCGACCAACGACATCATCAAGACCGTCACGGCCATGCGCGACGCGGGCGTGGAGTTCCTGGACACGCCGGACTCCTACTACGACGACCCGGAGCTGCGTGCCCGCATCGGCGAGGTCCGCGTGCCGATCGAAACGCTGAAGGAACACCGCATCCTGGTCGACCGCGACGAGGACGGCTACCTGCTGCAGATCTTCACCAAGCCGATCGGCGACCGCCCGACCGTCTTCTACGAACTGATCGAGCGCCACGGCTCGCTGGGCTTCGGCAAGGGCAACTTCAAGGCCCTTTTCGAGGCGATCGAGCGCGAACAGGAGCGACGCGGCAACCTCTGATGGCGATCCCCCGGTAGGCTGCCTTACGGGGGACTCACATCGTTGGGAGGTGGCATGGCACTCGTACGACGCGTGGCCGCGGTGATTCCGCTGGTCGGAGCCGTGACCACGGCTGCGGCACTGACCGGAGCGGCGTTCCTGACCGTGGCGCACGCCGGCTGCGACGAGGCCGGCCGCTTCGTCCGCACCGGCGACTCGATCCAGTTCGTCGGCGGCTGTGTCAACGGCGCCGACCTTCCGGCGGCGCCGACGGCCGACGCTGAGGACGTGGATCGGTTCGGCGGCTCCAAGAAGCCTTGACGGGCTGACAGACGTAGAAAGGCCCCTCCCGGCTGGGAGGGGCCTTTCGCGTGCGCGGGGGCGGGCGAGCGCCTGGGTGGTGGGTGAGCCCGCGTGGTGATGCCGCGCTGGGTAGCGGTGCACCCCCACGCCTCGTCAATGCCCACGCAACCACCCTCGCAAGGTGACCACCCGCACGGCACGCGACCACCCCGCTGGAACGCGACCACCCGCACGCAACCGCACCACCGCACGCTCGCGCAGGCGTCTCCTCTGATTTCAGGTCCCCCGCGGCCCAACGTACTCAGCCGGTCTGACACTGATGTCGGTCTGAACCTGACGTCGGTCTGACGCTGGTACCCCGATCGATCGCGTGGGCACCCCGCGCACGAAAAGGCCCCTCCCCGCACCGGAAAGGGGCCTCTCCACGTCACAACCTCAGCCCAGCGCCTCGATCAGGTCGGCCACCAGGTCGTCACCGGACTCGATGCCCACCGACACGCGCACCAGGTCCGCCGGCACCTCCAGCATCGACCCAGCGGTCGAGGCGTGAGTCATCTTCCCGGGGTGCTCGATCAGCGACTCGACGCCGCCCAGCGACTCCGCGAGCGTGAACAGCTTGGTCCGGGCGCACACCTCCAGCGCCGCGGCCTCGCCACCCTCGACGAGGAACGACACCATGCCGCCGAAGCGGCGCATCTGCTTGGCCGCGACGGCGTGGCCGGGGTGCGACTCCAGGCCGGGGTAGATGACCTTCCGGACGCGCGGGTGGCGGGTCAGGGCCTCGGCGACCAGTTCGGCGTTGTCGGAGTGCTTCTCCATGCGCAGCTCAAGGGTCTTGATGCCGCGCAGCGTCAGGTAGGCGTCGAACGGGCCGGGCACCGCGCCCGCGCCGTTCTGCAGGAAGCCGAACGCCGCGTCGAGCTCCTCGTCGGAGGTGATGAGGGCGCCGCCCACGATGTCGGAGTGGCCGCCGACGTACTTGGTCGTCGAGTGCAGCACCACGTCCGCGCCCAGCTCCAGCGGGGTCTGCAGGGCGGGCGAGGCGAAGGTGTTGTCGACGACGAGCTTGGCGCCCGCCTCGTGTGCGACGGAGGCGATGGCGGCGATGTCGCCGATGTTCAGCAGCGGGTTGGTCGGCGTCTCGATCCACACGAGCTTCGTCGCGGGCGTGATGGCCGCGCGGATCGCGTCCACGTCGGAGACCGGCGCGGGCGAGTGGGTGACGCCCCACTGCGAGAAGACCTTGTCGATCAGCCGGAACGTGCCGCCGTACGCGTCGTTCGGGATGACGATGTGATCGCCCGGCTTGAGGAACGTGCGCAGCGCCGCGTCGGTCGCACCCATGCCGGAGGAGAACGCACGGCCGTAGCGCCCGCGTTCGAGCGAGGCGAGGCAGGTCTCCAGCGCGCGGCGGGTCGGGTTGCCGGTGCGCGAGTACTCGAAGCCCTCACGCAGCCCGCCCACGCCGTCCTGGGCGTACGTGGACGTCGCGTAGATGGGCACGTTCACCGCACCCGTGGTCGGGTCCGGGTCCTGACCGGCGTGGATCGCCCTGGTGGCGAAGCCGTATGGGGTGCTCATGTCCGAACTGTACTCACCCATCTGGCGGTCGACGGCAAGAGTCCAAGCAGTGAACACCGGAAGGACGAGGCCCCGGAAACGGGCCAGCCCCCGGTCACTGGGAAGTGACCGGGGGCTGGTACGGCTGCTGAGGGTTCACCAACCCTGCTGCTGCTGTCCGTAACCCTGCTGCGGCGGCTGGCCGTAGCCACCCTGCTGCGGATAGCCACCCGGCTGCTGCTGCGGGAACCCGCCGGTCCCCGGCTGGCCGTAGCCCGGCTGCTGCTGACCGTAGCCACCGCCGCCGTTCGACGGGGTGTCCGGCCAGTTGATCACGACGGTACCGACGATCTTGTCCGAGTACGTGTCGTTCTTCGGCTTGTTCCACAACGGCGACAGGTAGTTGACCAGTGCACCGACGCCGCAGAGCAGGCCGAACGCGCCGTTGAGGAGCACGCGGAGGAACGCGACGCCGCCACCGGGCGGCTGCTGCGTGTCCTCCTTGACCACCTTGATCTTGGCGACCTTCTTGCCGAGCGACTGACCGGTGCTACCGCCGCGCAGGACGGTGTTCCAGATCAGGAAGCCGAGCCCGCCGCCGTAGATGACGAGGAGCGCGACCAGGGCGAAGATCCCGGCGACGTCCGGCGAGCCGGTCGAGGACCCGATCAGGCCGATGATGAACGCGATCAGGTAGAAGACGACACTCGGCGCCACGTAGTCGATCAGACCGGCGACGGCGCGCGGACCCCACTCGGCGTAGCCGGTGGGAGGCGGCGGGTACATGCCGGGCGCGCCACCGTAAGCGGGCTGGCCGTACTGCTGCTGCGGCTGACCGTAGGCCGGCTGCTGCGGCTGGCCGTACGGGTTCGACTGCGGCTGGCCGTACGGCTGCTGCGGCTGACCGTAGGCCGGCTGCTGCGGCTGGCCGTACGGGTTGGACTGCGGAGCACCGTAGGGCTGCTGCTGCGGGGCGCCGTAAGGCTGCTGCTGCTGCTGAGCGCCGTACTGGGGCGGCTGCTGAGCGGGGAACCCGCCAGAGCCGGGTCCCTGCGCCGGGAAGCCGCCCGAACCGGGGGCTGCCGACGGCGGCACCTGTCCGGGGCTGACGACCTGGGTGGCGTCCGCGTTGTGCTGCGGTGCGGCGGGTGCCTGACCAGGCGAGACGACCTGCGTCGCGTCCGGGTTCGGGTTCGCCGCGGACGGCTGCCCACCCCCCGGGACGATCTGCGTGGCGTCCGCGTTGGGCTCCTGCTGCGGCTGACCGCCGAACTGGTTTCCTGGCGGCTGCGGAGCGTTCATCCGGTTTCCAACCCCCTTGGCTGGGCCGTGTACGAGTAAGACTGATGATGATCTGGGGCGTCACGCTATCGGACGCACCCGCTTCTACGCTCAGCGACCAGCCAAGAACCCCAGAATGTCCTGCCGAGTTACGACTCCGGCAGGCTTTCCGTCCTCCAGGACGAGGGCCGCGTCCGCGTTCGACAGCGCGTTCATCGCGATTCCGACGGGCTCACCCGCGCCGAGCGTGGGCAGCGGCGGCGACATGTGCTTGTCGAGCCGGTCCGACAGCTGGGCCTTGCCGGTGAACAGCGCGTCGAGCAGGTCCCGCTCGTTGACCGCGCCGGCGACCTCGGCGGCCATGATGGGCGGCTCGGCGTTGACGACCGGCATCTGCGAGACGCCGAACTCGCGCAGGATCGCGACCGCGTCACCGACGGTCTCGTTCGGGTGCGCGTGGACCAGGTCGGGGAGCATGCCGCCCTTGCGGCGCAGCACGTCGCCGACGGTCGCGCCGGTCGAGTCCGGCGGGAGGAAGCCGTAGGACGCCATCCAGCGGTCGTTGAAGACCTTGGACAGGTAGCCGCGGCCACCGTCGGGGAGGATCACGACCACAACGGCGTCTTCCGGCAGGTCCTTCGCGACGCGCAACGCCGCGGCGGCCGCCATGCCGCAGGAACCGCCGACGAGCAGGCCTTCCTCGCGGGCGAGGCGGCGGGTGATGTCGAACGAGTCCGCGTCCGAGACCTCGACGATCTGGTCGCAGATGGTCTTGTCGTACGCCTCGGGCCAGAAGTCCTCGCCGACGCCCTCGACGAGGTACGGGCGACCGGTGCCGCCGGAGTAGACGGAGCCTTCCGGGTCAGCGCCGATGACCTGCACGGCGCCGTCCGAGATCTCCTTGAGGTAGCGGCCGGTGCCGGAGATCGTGCCGCCGGTGCCGACGCCCGCGACGAAGTGCGTGATCTTGCCGGCGGTCTGGCGCCAGATCTCGGGGCCGGTCTGGTGGTAGTGGCTCGCCGGGTTCTCCGGGTTGGAGTACTGGTCCGGCTTCCAGGCACCGGGGATCTCGCGGACCAGCCGGTCGGAGACGTTGTAGTACGAGTCCGGGTGCTCGGGCGCGACGGCGGTCGGGCACACCACGACCTCGGCGCCGTAGGCCTTGAGGACGTTGCGCTTGTCCTCGCTGACCTTGTCGGGGCACACGAACACGCACTTGTAGCCCTTGCGCTGGGCGACCAGCGCGAGCCCGACTCCGGTGTTGCCGGAGGTCGGCTCGACGATCGTGCCGCCTGGCTGAAGCTCGCCAGACTTCTCCGCGGCCTCCACCATGCGCAGCGCGATGCGGTCCTTCACGCTGCCGCCGGGGTTCAGGTACTCGACCTTGGCCAGCACCGTGGCCTTGATTCCCGTGGTCAGGGAGTTGAGCTTCACCAACGGCGTGTTGCCGACCAGATCGACGACGTGCTCGACGTACTCCACCGGACTACTCCCCACTCCCACTCTTCGAGATAGCGGAACGAAGCCTAGCTCTAGTCGCTGCGGAGGCTAATTCGAACAGCGGTACCGACGATTTCCTTGGAAAGGGGGTGTTGCGGATGATCGGACTGAGGACGCTGCGAGCGGTGGCGATGACCGCCGCGACGCTCGGAGGCCTCTCGGGCGCGCTGGTCGGATTGCTGAACGAGCAGGGCAGACGTGCTCGGACGGCCATCGGCGTGCTGGAGCACCTCTGGCCCGCGCCGGACGGCGTCTACCGGGACGACGGCAGCGATCCGCTGCGGCTGGCGGTGCTCGGCGACTCGATGGCGGTGGGCGTCGGTGTGACGCATCCCTCGCAGATGCCGGGCGTGCTGCTGGCCGGCGCGCTGGCGGAGGAGGCCGAACGGCCGGTGCGCCTGTCCACCTACGCCATCAGCGGCTCGACCACGCGCGACCTGGTGCCACAGGTCGACGCGGCCGTGCTGGACGAGCCCCAGGTGGCGTTGATCATCATCGGCGCGAACGACGTGACGTCGAAGATGGGCGTCCGCGAGTCCGCTGCGCTGCTGGGCGAGCAGGTGCGGAAGCTGCGCGCCGCCGGGTGCGGTGTCGTCGTCGGGACCTGCCCCGACCTCGGGATCGTGCGGCCCATCCCCCAGCCGTTGCGGATGATCGGGCACCAGTACAGCGTGCGGCTGGCGGCGGCGCAGACCGCCGAGGTGACGAGGGCCGGCGGCGTGCCGGTGTCGTTGGGCAACCTGCTGGCGCCGGAGTTCATGGCACGGCACGTCGACATGTTCAGCTCGGACCGCTTTCACCCCAGCGCGGTCGGCTACGAGGCCGCGGCCGGGGTGCTGCTGGCGCCGTTGTGCCAGGTGGCGGGCCTGTGCTCGGTCTGGATCGCACCCGCGTTGCCGGTGCGATCGGCGGCCGCCTTGGCCGTGCGGCCGTCCCGCGTGCCCGGATGGCTGCAAAGACGGCACGCGTGAGTTCCGGAATTCTCGTCACGTGCGCTGGCCGGGGTGAGCGGGCGTTAACTAGGCTCGACGGCAACCTTGACTCTCAACGAGGAGTTTCGTGATGCCTGAGGCCGTGATCGTCTCCGCCGCCCGCTCCCCCATCGGCCGGGCGGGCAAGGGCTCCCTGAAGGACCTGCGCCCGGACGACCTGGCCGCACGGATGGTGCAGGCGGCGCTGGACAAGGTGCCGCAGCTCGACCCCGCGCAGATCGACGACCTGATGCTCGGCTGCGGCCTGCCCGGCGGCGAGCAGGGCTTCAACATGGCGCGCGTCGTGTCCGTGCTGCTCGGCCAGGACTCACTGCCCGGCACGACCGTCACGCGGTACTGCGCCTCTTCCTTGCAGACCACGCGCATGGCCCTGCACGCCATCAAGGCGGGCGAGGGCGACGTGTTCATCTCGGCCGGCGTCGAGATGGTGTCGCGGTTCGCCAAGGGCAGCTCCGACTCGTGGCCGGACACGCACAACCCGCTCTTCGGTGACGCCGAGGCGCGCACGGTCGCCACCGCGACTTCGGGCGCCTCGGAGTGGGTGGACCCGCGTTCGCTGGACGTCGTGCCGGACGTCTACATCCCGATGGGCCAGACCGCCGAGAACCTGGCGCTGCTCAAGGGCGTCTCCCGCCAGGAGATGGACGAGTTCGGCGTCCGCTCGCAGAACCTGGCCGAGAAGGCCATCGCCGACGGCTTCTGGGCCCGCGAGATCACCCCGGTGACGCTGCCCGACGGCACCGTCGTCTCCTCTGACGACGGCCCGCGCGCCGGCGTGACGTACGAGGCCGTTTCCCAGCTGAAGCCGGTCTTCCGCCCCGACGGCCGCATCAACGCCGGCAACTGCTGCCCGTTGAACGACGGCGCTGCGGCCCTCGTGATCATGTCCGACACGAAGGCGCGCGAACTCGGCATCACGCCGCTCGCCCGGATCGTGTCGACCGGCGTCTCGGGCCTGTCGCCGGAGATCATGGGCCTCGGCCCGGTCGAGGCGTCGAAGCGCGCACTGGCCCTGGCCGGCCTGTCGGTGTCCGACATCGACCTGGTGGAGATCAACGAGGCGTTCGCCGCCCAGGTGATTCCGTCGTACCAGGACCTCGGAATCGAATTGGACCGTTTGAACGTGAATGGTGGCGCCATTGCCGTCGGCCACCCGTTCGGCATGACCGGCGCGCGCATCACCACGACCTTGATCAATTCCCTGCAGTTCCACGACAAGCAGTTCGGTCTCGAGACCATGTGCGTCGGCGGTGGCCAGGGCATGGCGATGGTCATCGAGCGCCTCAGCTGACCTGGAATTTCCTTCAAGATCTGCAAATTGACGCTTGCAAGTAGCTCCGCTTCACCCGAACGGAGCTACTTGCCTGCCGCCTTTCTGCCGATGAGATGAATCGTCGCGCAACGGCGTCATCCGGCGAGGGGAAGTCCGTCCCTACCGTGGAGTAAGGAGGGTCGGACATGCCGTATGTGTGGTGGCAAAGCGAATACGACCTGCAATGTCATGCTTTCTCTCTCGATCAAGCCAACGATGCGCGCAGCTTTTACGAGGCCGTCTGCGAACACTCGGTGCCCGATGAACGGGTGTCGCGAGCCCAGGCGGGCGCCCTTTGCACGACCTGCCTGATCAAGGTGGGCACGGAGATCCCGGACGTGCGCTGGCGGGCCTAAGCCCGCGCGGGCTTGGTTCGCGCAGGCTTGGTTCGCGGGTCGAGTTAGTTCGCACGATCGCGATACACACCGCGGTGCGCGCTCCCATTGCGTTGAGCGCCTTCAGCCCACGCACCGCGTGTGCGCGCTGTTCCTCGTCACCCAAGTGACGCGCGAGCAGTTGCGTCGGCACATCACCCGCATCGCCTCGTCCAAGCACTGGCGGGCCTAAGCCCGTTTCATGCCGACCGAGACCGGTGCGCTCTCAACGAATCCGTGCCGTTCGTAAAGCCGACGGCCGGGCGGGTCGGCCAGCAGGTTCACGTACGCGTTCGGCGCCACTTCGCCGATGCGCTTCAGCAACGCGGTCATGATCGCGTCGCCGATGCCTTTGCGTTGATGGTCCGGCAACACCGCCATGTCGATGATGTGGAAGTACCAGCCGCCGTCACCGAGCACGCGCCCCATGCCGACGGTTTCGCCCGATTCCACGTGAATGACGCATGCGCTGGCCCACGCGCCGTTGATGCCGTTCTCGGCTTCCTCGCGAGTTCGCGCACTCAGGCCCGACTCCTTGCGCAGCCGCAGGTAGTCGTCGACGGCCGGCGGTTCCATCTCCAAGCGGTACGCGTGATCCACGCATTGCAGCCTACAAACGCCGAAGGGGCGCCCCGCCGCAGCGGAACGCCCCTCCGAGAAACCCTGACGTCAGTCCGAGTTGAAGTACGACAGCAGGCGCAGGATCTCGGTGTACAGCCACACCAGGGTGACGGTGAGACCGAACGCGATCTGCCACGCGTACTTGGCCGGCACGCCGGCCCGGATCGCCTGGTCCGCCGCGTCGAAGTCGATCAGGAAGCTGAACGCCGCCAGGCCGATGCAGACGAGGCTGAAGATGATGGCGATCGTGCCGCCGGAGCGGATGCCGATGCCGCCGCCACCGTTGAAGAAGCTCAGGATCAGGTTGAAGAGCATCAGCACGCCGACGCCGATGATGGCGCCGGTGATCCACTTGGTGAACTTCGGGGTGACGCGGATCGCGCCGGTCTTGTAGACCACGAGCATGCCGAAGAACACGCCGAGCGTGCCGATCACGGCCTGGCCGATCACCGCGATGCCGTTGCCCGCCACCACGTTGTCGAGCGCGCGACCGATGATGTAGCTGATGCCACCGAGGAAGATGCCCTCGGCGACGGCGTACGCGATCACGAGCGGCGGGCTCGGGACGCGCTTGAACATGATGATCAGCGCGAGGACGAGGCCGACGATCGCGGCGGGGAACGCCAGGGCGTACAGGCCGGTCACGTAGGTCGCGACGGCGCCCGCTGCCACCACACCGAGCGTGATGCCGGTCTTGGTGACGACGTCGTCGATCGTCATCGGCCGCTCGCTGGTCAGCGGCGGCGGAGCCTGCTGGTAGCCAGCTTGGTCTGGCTGGCCGAAGCCTGCGTAGCCTCCGTAACCGCCGCCGGTCGGCAGGTTACGGAAAGCCGGGTTGCTGCTGGAGCGCACCTGGTCCTCCTGGGGCGTTGCTTTACGCCGTCACGGGTACAACGAGCACGCAGCGTGCCAGGTTCCCCGTCGGTAAAGGCGACTTTACCCCCGACAACGATCACACGTGCGCAAATACTCCGCTAACTCCGGAGCGTGATGAGACAACGGCGTGTCGCGGCGTGTCTGACTCAAACTGCGTAAGCCCCGTCACATTCCAATCACGTTCACACTCTCCGTGACGCCAGACTGCCCCCTTGTGGCGGCTTGTCCCCGATGTGGGGTACCGACAGGCTTGCGCGGGATTACCACAGGTCAGAGGGGATCACGATTCACCATGGGCTGGAAACGTCTAGCCGCCGTGGCGATGGTTTCGGGGCTCGCGCTCCTGACCGTCCCCGCGACGGCGACAGCAGTCGGCGTCAAGGGCATCGGCCACAACGCGTCAGGGCTCCAGCCCAACGCCACACCGGGTAGCGAGTGGCACGGGTCATACATCTGGCAGGACAAGCAGGTGTGGTGCGTGCAGTACGCACTGCCCGCGCCGGACAGCAACGTCGGTTACAAGGAAGGCGACGCGCTGCTCACCAAGGCGGGCAAGCCGCTCGCCACGGACATCGCGGCGAACATCTCCTACCTCCTGCTGCGCTACTCGACGACCAAGTCGCCGGACGAGGCCGCCGCACTCGCGCACCTGCTGCACACCTGGACCTCCCCCGTCGACGGAGCGGTGAACCTCGAGGCCAAGGACGCGGCGCACCTCGCTTACGACACGGCGTTCTACGCCTCGAAGCTGCCACCGGTCGTCATGGAGACGGTCGCGCGCCTGAAGTCCGACGCCGAGGCCAACCGCGGCCCGTGGACGCTCAGCGCCGCCGCCCCGAAGGAACCGCTGATCATCGGCACCGAGTCCACCTGGACGCTGTCGCTGGTGAAGGCCAACGGCAAGGGCGTCACGAACGCCGCGATCGCCTTCACCCTGACCGACGCCACGCTCGCCGACGGCAAGACCAACGGCCAGGCCACCACGGGCGCCGACGGCAGCCCGGCCGTCGTCAAGATCATCCCGACCGGTCCGAAGCCGTCGATCGCGGCCGTCGCGGACTCACCCGCCGACAAGCCGGTCGTGCACTTCCCGATCCAGACGGAAAACATGCAGCGCATGGTCACGACCGGCGGCGAGAAGAAGCTGAACGCCTCCGCCAACGGTCAGGCCAAGACCGCGCCCGGCATCGTGAAGATCACGAAGATCGACTCCGAGACCAAGAAGGCCATCGCGGGCGTCGCGCTGCGCGTCACGGCCAAGGACCAGACGAGCCCCGCGGTCAAGCAGGACGACACGCCGCTGGTCGGCACCGACGGCAAGCCGCTGGTGCTGCAGACCGGTTCCGACGGCACGGTGGCCGTTCCCGACCTGCGCACCCCGCAGGAGATCTGCCTGGTCGAGGTGGCCGCGCCGAAGGGTTACGAGGAGTTCTTCGACCCGAAGGCGCCGCCGGCCGCGTGCGGCACGGTCGCGGCCGGGCAGACGCTCGCGCTCGAACTCGTGAACAAGCCGAACAAGCCGGTCGTGCCCAGCACGATCCCGGCCGGCACGGAGGGGCAGACGCCGATCGCGACCGCCTCGTTCGACACGCAGCTGCGTCCGGGTCTGATGCTCGCGGTGGGTGGCCTGGTGCTGCTCGGTGCGGCGCTGGCAGGCTTCCTGGTGTGGCGCAGGCAGTGAGTCCCAGAGCTTTTCTGACCGGCGTGCTGGTGGCGGGCGTCGCCGCCACCAGCGTGCTGGTCACCACGTCCGAGACCGCGGTCCTCAAAGGGCACGCGGTCGCGGACGAGATCCCCGTGGTCGGACCGGGACCGGTCGCTGACAGCCTCAGCACCGGCCGCGGCGCCGATCTCACCGGGCTGATCGGCGGGGCGAACACGAACAACGCCACGCCCGCCGAGCCCACCGCACAACAACCCGCGCCACCCAAGGCAGGCCCCGGTTCGGTCCGGCTGCCCTCCGGCGGTTCGGCCACGCTGGTCCGCCGCGAGGTCAAGGACGGCGTGCTGCCCGTGCCCGACGGCATCGGCGAGGCCACCTGGTGGGGCACCGAGCTCGCCGGCGCGGAAGGCGCCACGGTGCTCGCCGGGCACGTCGACTGGAAGGGCGCCAAGGGTCCCTTCGCCGAGCTGTGGCAGGCGCAGAACGGCCGTGAGGTCGTCATCGCCGACAGCGCGGGCAAGGAGTTCAAGTTCCGCATCAAGCAGATCGAGACCGTGCGCAAGGAAGAACTGCCGGCCCGCGCCGTCGAGTTCTTCGGCCCGCGCGGCCCGCACCGGCTGGTGCTGGTCACCTGCGGCGGTACGTGGATCGGCGGACAGCAGGGGTACGAGGCGAACCGAGTGGTGATCGCCGAACCCGTTGTGTGACCAGTTGCTCTCGCCGCGCAACCCCTTCGGGTGACAAGCCGTCTCCTTAAGTGTGAAACGGTGGGGATGGTTGACCACGGGCCTGGCACTCGTACTGGTTCTTGTGATGGTGGTGACCCTGGGGTCGCACAACGACCCGGAGAACCAGGCCGACAGCGGTCCCTTGCCGATGGCGCCGCGGTTGCCCGCGCCCAAGGACGTCGGGCCCACGCCGACAGTGCCCGCGCCCACCCCCGAGCAGCTGCAGAAGCAGCCCTGGATGCACAAGCTCGGGCCGGGCGAGAAGCCTCCGCAGTTCGTGCTGTTCTCCTTCGACGGCGCGGTGTCCAAGCAGCACTGGGACAAGGTCCTGCCGATCGCGAAGGCGAAGAAGGCGCACGTCACCGGCCTGCTGTCCGGCGTGTACATGCTGGCCGACCAGGACGGGAACCAGTACCAGCCGCCGGCCGGGCTGAAGCGAGGTCTCTCGGACATCTCGTTCGGTGGCACCAGGCAGGACATCTCGGCTCGCATCGGCTACCTGAACCAGGTGATCGCCGACGGGCACGAGATCGGCACGCACTACAACGGCCACTTCTGCACCAGCGGCAGCCAGCCGTCGGTCGACAAGTGGGACACCGCGGCCTGGAACGCCGAACTCGACCAGTTCAAGCAGATCGTCGACAAGGCTCGCGCCGCCGGCTTCAACCTGCCGGCCGACGCCGTCCGGGGTGGACGGACGCCGTGCCTGGAAGGCAACTGGGATCAGGCTTTCCCGGCGATGGCCGCGCACGGACTGGTCTACGACACCAGCAAGGTCGCGCTGGGCGTGCAGTGGCCGTCCGTCCAAAACGGACTTTACGAGTTCCCGATGCCCGAGGTGCGGGTTCCCGGGCTGGGCAAGCAGGTCGTCATGATGGACTTCAACCTCTGGTACTCGCTCAACAAGGCGAAGGAAGAACCCCAGCGCGCGGCCGACTTCGCCCAGATCGTGCTCGACACCTACAAGTCGGTGCACCAGGCCGCGCTGAACGGCAACCGCGCGCCGATCGTGGTCGGCAACCACTTCAACGAGTGGAACGGGTCGGCGTTCTCCACCGCGATGGAGCAGTTCATGGAGTACGTGTGCGACAAGCCGGAGACGGTGTGCGCCACCTACACCGAGGTGATCCAGTGGATGCAGCTGCAGGATCCGGCGGTGCTGGACCAGCTCCGCCGGATGCCCGCAGCTCGCAACTAGTGCTTGCCGGCTAATGCTTGCCGACTGACGACTCTCAGCCGTCCGTGGACAGGATCCGGTCGTCGGTCGAGCCCGGCGTACCGTTGGCGTCCTGGTTGGACGTGCCGAGCCACAACGTGCCGTCCGGCGCCGCGGCGACCGAGCGCACCCGGCCGTAGCCGGTGAACACGGACTGCGGGTTGCCGAGCGAGGTGCCGCTCACCGGGATCTTCCACACGCGCTTGCCGGTCACCGCACCGATGTACAGCGCGCCCTTGTACAGCGCGATGCCCGTCGGACCGGCCTGGCTGTTGGGCCAGGTCTTGACGGGGTTGGTCATGCCGGCGACGTTGCAGTTGCCTTCGCAGTTCGGCCAGCCGTAGTTCTTGCCGGCCTCGATCTTGTTCAGTTCGTCGGTCTGCGCGTCGCCGAACTCGGTGGCGTACGCGGTGGTGCCGATCCACTCGATGCCCTGGACGTTGCGGTGGCCGATCGAGTAGACGACGCTGCCGGCGCGAGGATTGCCGGCCGCCGGCTTGCCGGTCGTGTCGAACCGCAGGACCTTGCCGCCCAACGAGTTCCAGTTCTGGGCGTTCGGCTTGTTCTGCCCGTCACCCGTGGTCGCCCACAGGAAGCCGTCCGGGCCGAACTCGAGGCCGCCGCCGTTGTGGTACCGGTTCTTCGGGATTCCGGTGACGATCGGCTCCGGCGTCCCACCGAGCTTGAGCTTGGAGACGCGGTTGTCGTTCGCCGTCGAGTAGTAGATGAAGACCGTGTTGTCCGTCGCGAAGCTCTTCGACAGGGCGAGGCCGAGCAGGCCTCCCTCACCCCCGGTCGTCTGGGCCTGTTCCACCGTGTCCAGTTCGGTCACGGCTGTGCCCTTGAGCTTCTTGATCTTCCGGGTGTCCCGTTCGGTGAAGATGCCGCTGCCGTCGGGCGCGAACTCGATGTCCCACGGGATGTCCAGCTTCGTGGCGAGTGTGCGCACGGCCTGCGCGGAGGGGCCGTCCTGTGCGGAGGCTCCTGGGATCACGCAGAGGGATGCGGCCACGGCAGTACAGGCTGCCGCCACCGCGATACGACGAGCACGCATGTGTGCTCTCCTTTGGGTCCGCTCGTGAATTAGTCTGCGGCGGGCGGTGTTGCAGGGCGTATTTACCCAATCACACGCCGGATTAACCCACAACGGTCATCGGATGTTCCGGGACGCCCCTCGCCTCCGAGCGGGTGAAGCGAGGGGCGTTCTCAACTACCTCAGGTAGCCGAGCTTCCGGTATCAGCTGCCGTCGGCGAGGTGGATGCCGCCGGGCGTGATCACCCACAGTGATCCGTCGGGACCCGCGACCTCGTCACGCGTGCGGCCGAGGTTCGTGTAGATCTTGCCGCCGTTGCCGTTGGTGTCGAGCTTGTACGTGCCGCCCTTGAGGGAGGCCATGTACAGCGAGCCCTTGTAGGTGGTGAGGCCGGACGGCGTGGCGGACGAGGTCGGCCACTGCTTGACCGGGTTCGTCATGCCGGAGGTGCCGCAGGAGCCCTCGCACTTCGGCCAGCCGTAGTTCTTGCCGGCGTCGATCTTGTTGAGCTCGTCCACCTTGCTGGCACCGATGTCCGAGACGTAGAGCTGCGTGCCGACCCAGGTCAGGCCCTGCACGTTGCGGTGGCCGTAGGAGTAGACCAGCGAGTTGAACGGGTTGCCGGGCGCCGCCTTGCCGTCCTTGGTCATGCGCAGGACCTTGCCGCCCAAGGAGTTCTTGTTCTGCGCGTTGTCACCGTTCTGGCCGTCACCGGTACCGGCGTAGAGGAACCCGTCGGGACCGAACTTGATGCGGCCGCCGTGGTGGAACTGCGAGCCGCGCGGAATTCCGGTGACGATGGGCTTCGGAGCCCCGCCGCCGATCTGCCACGTGGCGATCCGGTTGTCGCTCCCGGTGGTGTAGTAGAGGAAGAGCGTCTTGTCCGCGGCGTACGAGGGCGACACCGCGATGCCCAGCAGGCCGGCTTCCTTGGTCACCGAGATGCCGGGGATGTCGCCGACCTTGGTGACCTTGCCGTCCTTGGTGATGGTGGAGACGGTCTTGGCGTCCTTCTGCGTGAAGATGCCGGTGCCGTCCGGCAGGAAGTCGATGCTCCAGGCCTGCTTGAGACCGCTGGCGATGGTTTTCACGGCCATCGTGCCGACTTCGCCGCTCTCGGCCGCGGACGCCAGCGTGCCGCTGGACAGTCCTACCGCAAGTGCGAGGACGCCGACGTAAGCACTTCGACGAGCACCCATTGTGCTGACCCCTCAAACTTTCGCGTCGTGCGGCGACGGAGGAGGGCATCCAGATACAACCACGGTGTGTAGTCGAGCTCGCATCCGCCGATCGGGTAACCCATCCGATGACTTTAGGTAACTTTATGTACGGTCTAGACCTTGACGGGGCGAAAGACATACCGTGTGGTTCGCCGCCGCGCCCCACGGAAAGCGCTTGCACGCCCAACTTCGGGCATGCAGGCCGGAGACCCGAGGAGTTGCGCCATGAACGTTGCCGTCACCACCACCGAGACGAAGCTTCCCGAGGTCAAGCGCGAATGGGTCAAGCCCGACTTCCGCGACTTCGAGACGCCGATGGAGGTCACCGCCTACGCAGCCCGCAGCTGACGTCGGGCTTTCGCCGGGGTTCCCGACTTCTGCCGGGAGCCCCGGCCCCACGCCTCGCCGCGTCTCTTCCTGGTTGACCGAGGAGTTTCCGCCAATGACTGCCGTTCCTCCTGAGGAGTTCGTCGCCGAACTCCGCGCCCTCGCACCCCGGTACTGGGACAGTCACCCGTTCCACCTGCGCATGCACGCGGGTCAGCTGAGCAAGCACGAGCTGCAGGCGTGGGCCGCGAACCGCTGGTACTACCAGCGTTGCATCGCCCAGAAGGACGCCGCGATCCTCTCCAACTGCCCGTTGCCGGACATCCGCCGGCAGTGGCGCGAGCGGATCATCTGGCACGACGGCACGAAGCCGGGCGAGGGCGGCGCCGAGAACTGGATCCGCCTCGCGGAAGCCGTCGGGCTCACGCGGGAGGAGGTGCTCGACGAACGCCACGTGCTGCCCGGCACCCGGTTCGCCGTGGACGCCTACGTGAACTTCGCGCGTACCAAGCCGTGGGTGGAGGCCGTTGCCTCCGGTCTGACCGAGATGTTCTCGGGTGCGTTGATGCGCAAGCGTTTGGCGGCCTTGCGCGAGCAGTACCCGTGGATCGCCGAGGAGGGTTTCGCCTACTTCACCAACCGCATCCAGGCGGTCGCCGGTGAGGGGCGGGCCACTGTGGACATCGTGGTCGAGCACGCGGTTTCACGTGAGCAGCAGCTGGCGGCCCTGTCCGCGCTGTCGTTCAAGTGCGACGTGCTGCGGGCCGTGCTGGACGCGGTCGACTACTACTCGGGCAAGGGCAAGCCGTGACGTCCGTCGTCGCGCTGGACGCCGTGCCGCACATCCGGCGCGGTGTGAAGTGCACCTACGACCAGATCCGGTCGGCGCACGTCGTGCTGTTCCCCGAGGGCGTGCTGGTGCTGAACGAGACCGCTGCTTCCGTTGTGGCGCTGTGCGATGGCGTTCGATCCGTCGGCGACATCGCTCTTCTGCTGGCTGATGAGTACGACGGCGTGCAGCCAGAGGACGTGGTCGAACTGGTGGTGCGATTGGTCGAGCGCAGGGTGGTGGACGTCGATGGCTGAGGCTCCTTTCGGTCTGCTGGCCGAACTGACGCACCGCTGCCCGTTGCAGTGCGGCTACTGCTCGAACCCGGTCGAGCTGGTGCGCCGCAACGCCGAGCTGGACACCGAGTCGTGGCGCAGGGTCTTCGACCAGGCCCGCTCGCTGGGCTGCCTGCAGATCCACCTGTCGGGCGGCGAACCGTTGCTGCGACCGGACCTGCCCGAGCTCGTGGCGCACGCGAACAGCCTCGGCTGTTACGTCAACCTGGTCACGTCGGGAGTAGGTCTGTCCCGGGACCGGTTGCGGGATCTGGCTTCTCGCGGTGTCGACCACGTGCAGCTCTCCCTGCAGGACGCGACGCGCGCCGGCAACGACCGGATCGCGGGCATCAAGGCGTTCGACCGGAAGGTGGAGGCCGCGGCGTACATCCGTGAGGAAGGCCTGCCACTCACCGTCAACACCGTGCTGCACCGCCAGAACCTCGACAACATCGCCGGCATCATCGCGATGGCCGAGGAGATGGGCGCCGAACGCCTGGAGCTCGCCAACACCCAGTACTACGGCTGGGCGCTGCGCAACCGCGCGGTCCTCCTGCCGACGCGGGAACAGCTCGCGGTCGCCGACCCGATCGTCGCCGCGGCCCAGGAGCGCTTGCGTGGCCAGATGGAGATCGTCTACGTCATCGCGGACTACCACGAGGCGCACCCGAAACCCTGCATGTACGGGTGGGGCGCCCGACAGCTGACGGTGGCACCGAATGGCGACGTCCTCCCCTGTCCCGCCGCCACGGTGATCTCGTCGCTCACGATCGAGAACGTGCAGAACTCGTCGCTGCACGAGATCTGGCACAACTCGTCGTCGTTCAACGCCTTCCGCGGCTTCGAGTGGATGAAGGACCCCTGCCGTTCGTGCCCGCGCAAGGAGATCGACTTCGGCGGGTGCCGCTGCCAGGCGTTCCAGCTGACCGGCGACGCCGCAGCGACCGACCCGGTGTGCTCGCTGTCTCCTGAGCGGTCCACTGTGGACCTGATCCTGGAGACCGAGATGACGCCGGGTGTCGTGCCCGCGATGGCGATGAGGAAGATGAGTTGAAAGCGGTTCTGCTCGGCACGACGGCCGGTGGCGGCTTCCCGCAATGGAACTGCGCGTGCGACCTGTGCGTGCGCGCCCGTTCCGGTTCGTTGCCCTCGCGTTCCCAGGACTGCCTGGCGATCAGCGGCAACGGCACCGACTGGTGGCTGGTCAACGCCTCCCCGGACATCCGCACTCAGATCACCGCTTGTTCTTTCCTGAACCCCGGCCCCGGACGCCGGGACACGCCGTTGCGCGGTGCCCTGTTCACCGACGCCGAGCTGGACCACACGCTGGGCCTGCTGACGTTGCGCGGCGGGGCCGGTTTGACGGTGTGGGCTCCCGGTGCCGTCCTGCACGCGTTGCAGGACCAGTTCGACCTGCGCACGGTGATCGACGGGTACTCGCCGTTGAAGTGGCAGGAGGCCTCGAACCGGTTCGATCTCGACGGCTTGATCGTGACCGCGATCCCGATCAGTGACAAGCGCCCGAAGTACGCCCGGTCGTCCACTGTGGACGGCCCCTGGGTAGTGGCTTACCGCTTTCAGGACCCCGTTTCTGGCGGTGTGCTGGTCTACGCACCATGCCTCGCGTCGTGGCCGGAAGGCTTCGACGAGGTGGTGGCCGACGCTCAATGCCTGCTGCTGGACGGCACGTTCTACGCGGCGTCGGAGATGGGCACGGCGACCGGCAGCTCGTCCGGGCAAGCCGCCATGGGCCACCTGCCGATCACCGCGAGCCTGCCCTCGCTGCGGCGGTTTCCTCACGTGCGGCGGATGTACACGCACCTCAACAACACCAACCCCGTGCTGGACCCCTCGTCTCCTGAATCTTCGGCGCTGCGGGAAGCCGGTGTCGAGGTTCCGCTCGACGGCACGGTGATCGAGCTCTAGATAGGCAAGAATCGGCGGATGTCCTTTGTGATCGGTGGACGTCCGCTGGCCTCGCGTCTCCTCGCGGAGCTGCCGTCGTTCGTGCGGCTCGTGCTCGCGGAGATCACCGAACGCGTGCCCGCCTACCAGCAGCTGCCCACCGAGGAGCTGACCGGCGACATCACCCGCGTGATCGAGGGAACGCTACGTGCGTTCGCCGAAGTCCTGCGCACCCGCGAACTGCCGTCCCCCGACGAACTGCGGTTCCTGCGCGAGTCCGCGGCCCGGCGCGCCGAGGAGGGCGTGCCCGTCGACGTCGTGCTGACGGCGTACCACGTGGGCATCCAGGTGGTCTGGGACGTGCTGGTGCCCGAAGCGCGCCCGGACGAGGTGGGCGAGGTGCTGGCCCTCAACTCGCTGGCCATGCGCTACCTGCAGGTCGTGACGCCGGTGGTGAGCGCCGGGTACCTCGACGAGCGCCAGACCATGTTCGACGACGAACGATCCGCCCGCCACACGCTGCTGACCGGCCTGCTCGACGGCACGCGCGACGCCGACGGCCCGATGGTCGTGCTGGCCATGCACGTACCGCCGCACCCCGACGAACTGCTCGACGGCGTGGACGCGGCGGTGGCCGGGCGCCGCAAGCTCCGTCGGCTGCGAACCGAGCTGGAACGCCACAGCCGCGAACCCGTGCTGTCCTCACTCACCCCAGCCGGCGGCCTGGCACTGGTGCCCGGTGACGACGCGCGCCTGGACCAGATCGTGGCCGACGTGGGTCGGGTGGCCGGCGTGGCTCTGACGGTGGCGGCGGCCGCGGCCCCTCCCTCCGGGGTCGCGGCGGCCGCTCGCCTTGCCCGCGAGGTGCTTTCCGTCGCGGTGCGCTCAGGTCCCGGCTTGTACCGGCTTACCGACGTGCTGCTCGAGTACCAGCTGTCCCGGCCGAGCGCGGCGCTGGAACCGCTGGCCGCGGTCGTCGCCCCGCTGTCCGACGAGCTGGTGGAGACGCTCGAGGTCTATCTGCAGCGCGGGTCGCGGCGGCCGGCGGCTTCGGAGCTGCACGTGCATCCGAACACGGTGGACTACCGGTTGCGGCGGGTGGCGGAGCTGACCGGGCTGGATCCGACGCGCATCGAGCACGTCACGCTGCTGGCGGCGGCCTTGGCGGCGCGCCGGGCACGCTGACGGACGCGAGCCCTGCTGGATCCAACGCCGATCGAGCACCTCACTGCGCTGGCCGCAGCCCTTGGCGGCGCGCCATGGGCTGCCGAGCCGACCCTGCTGGACCCCGACGCGGATCGAACACGCCTACCTTGCCGACCGCTGCATGGGCACGCTGACGCACAAGACATGAGACCGAACTGACCCGCCTCGACCCAATCGGATCGAGCACTCCCCAGCTGGCCACGGCCCCTGACAGCAGGCGGGGCACACCGACGTGAGGCGCAGCTGACCTGGCTCGACCCGACTGCAGAGCGAGCCCGCCACGCTGCTGCACGCCGCCCTTGCAGCACGCCGGGCACGCTGACGCAGGGGTACCCCCTCGCTGGGAACCCCTGCGTCATAACGTACTCACGCGGTCCGACAAGATCAGCCGCCCAGCAGCGGCCAGACCGGAGTCGAGCAGTCCGGCGCCCGCGCGGCCGGCGGATCCAGGGCGTTGAGCACCTCGCGCAGCGCCACGTGGTCGAACGCCAGCGCCAGGTGGTCGGCGAAGTCGTTGGCGCACAGGTCCTGCAGCACGATGTTGCGTCCGCCGTCCAGGAACTGCGACCGGTACGGCGTGACGATGCCGTCGTAGCGGGTGGCGATCGTCGTGTACCGCACGCCCGGCACGACGTCCGGGGTGATGTTCATCCGGTTCATGAACGGCGAGCCGCGAAGTTGTTGCAGCGCAGCGGGATCGGTGGCGCTGATGACACCTTCCAGCGCGGGGAACACCTGGAGCAGCGACCAGATCCACCGGTCGAAGCCGGCCGCGTCCGAACCGTGGCTCGTGGGCGCGAGCCCGACGACGTCGTGCACCTTCGCAGCGCCACCGAGGAACTTCGCGTAGTACTGGGCGAGCAGGCCGCCCTGCGAGTGCTCGACGAGGTCCACTTCGGACACTCCGGACGCAGCCAGCACCCTGTCGACGAACGCGGCCAGTTCCACGCCCGAGTCCTCGATCGGGCCGGTTCCCGCGACCTGTCCGAACCGCAGCCCGCCGTAGTTCAACGCGAAGACGCAGTAGCCGTTGTTCTTCAGCAGAGGCGACAGCGCGTTCCAGTTGAGCGCCATGTTGGCGTGCGTGCCGTGCAGCAACACGACCGGCCGCTTGGAGCTTCGGCACGCCCAGTCGTTCGCACCGGGCGGCGCCGCGCCGGGGTGGCTGATGCTGACGGCGACCGCGGGCAGCGAGTGGTAGGTGACCGGCATCGGGGCCAGGGTCAGCCCCGCCGCGAGCAGTAAGGCGATCACCTGGCGGCCTTGGCGACCGCGGTTCCGAACGCCTGCATGCCCGCCGCGTTCGGGTGCAGCGGCGCGGCGATCGTCGTCGGGATCAGGCCCTCCAGGTAACGGTCAGCGGGCGCCGCGCAGATGTCGTGCCCGACGGTCACCGCAGCGAAGTCCACGAACGTCGCGCCGCGCTTGGCGGCTTCCGCCCTGGCCGTCGCGCTGATCCGGTTCATCACGCTCTGCAGGTAGTCGCCATCGCGGCCCCACACCGGCTGGCGCGGGTAGCAGCCGCCCGGCCTGATGTAGGTGCCGTAGCCGCTGACCAGCAGCTTCGCGTTCGGGGAGCGCCGCTTGATCTCGTCCAGCGCGGCGCCGAACTCCGGGGCCCACGCAGCGACGGCGGCGGCGAGCTGGTCCGTGCCGCCCGCGTTGTAGCGGTCCTGACAGGAGAGGCCTGCCGGTTCGGGCAGGAGGTTGATGCAGCTCAACGCGGTCTGGAACAGCCCGATGTCGTTGGCGCCGATCGTCAGCGACACGAGGTCGGTGGACGACTTCAGCGCGTCGTACTGCGGCGCGACGAAGCCGAACTGGCGGCCCGCGAAGTCATCGGTCTTGGCGCCGGAGCAGGTGACGTCGGTGAGCGTCGCCCCGAGCTGTTTCGCCGCGACCTGCGGGTAGTTGCGGTCGCTGCGCAGACACCACAGCGCCGGATCCTGGTTCGGGATCAGCGGCCCCGCCGCCGCCGAGTCGCCGAGTGCCACGTAGTCGAGGGTGTCCGCCTGTGCTGTGGTTGTTCCAGCGACCAATGCCGCCACGAACGCCAACCCGGCCACGATCCGCATCCCGAACCTCCAACGTCATCGTCAGGTCTGCTCATCGTGGTGGCACTGGTCACTTGAGCGGGTGGGACGTTGCCCAGAGTCATCCGGTCGTGTTTGTGACGCATCACAATGGAGCCGTGACTCCTGGGGAACTCCTCGCGCTGGCCGCGCAGTCCTGCGTGGATGCGGCGAAGCTGTTGCAAGACATGCCGGTCGACGTCGCGCTGAAGGGCACGTTCGACCAGGTCAGCTCTGCCGACCTGGAACTGGAGGCGTTCCTGCGCCGAGCACTCGTGGCCGGCGCCCCCGGCTCGGCGGTGGTCGGCGAGGAGCTCGGCAGCTCCACCGCGCGGATCACCTGGTACGTCGACCCGATCGACGGCACGCGGAACTTCGTGCGCGGCATCCCGCTGTCGTGCATCTCGGTGGCGGCGGCGGTCGAAGGCTCGCTCATCGCGGGCTGCGTGCTCGACCCGTTCCGCGACGAGCTGTTCACGGCGGCTCGTGGTGTGCCGTTCAGCGTGCGGTCGAGCGGCCTGACGATCACTCCGGGTGTGAGCCCGCGGCCGCTCGTGCTGACCGACATCCCGTTGCCCGGCACCCCGTATCACGGCGAGATGGACCTGCTGGGCGAGCTGATGAACATCGCCGACGTGCGCCGCGTCTACTCCACCGCCCTGTCGCTCGCCTGGGTCGCGGCCGGCCGGGCGGACGCCGCGGCCAACCTCGGCATCCACCCGTGGGACGTCGCGGCAGGCGCAGTGCTGGTCCGCGAGGCGGGCGGCACGTTCTGCGAGGTCGGCCGCGACGGATTCGTGGCCGGCCGCGGTGAGATCGTCGACTGGCTCGCCGAACGACTGGAAGGCATCGTCACGTGATCGATCTCAACGGCAAGGTCGTGCTGGTCACCGGAACCGACGGCACCATCGGCACCGGCATCGCAGCCAGCGCGTGGTCTCCGCCGCCTTCGAACAGCACGGCCGCCTGGACGCCGTCGTCAACAACGCAGGCGTCCAACCCGTAGAACCGTTGCCGGACATGACGATCGAGCAGTGGCAGTCCGTTGTGGACACCAACCTGACGGCCCCGTTCGCCGTCACCCAGGCCGCCGTGCACCACCTCCCTGCAGGCGGCTCGGTCACGCACATCGCGTCCATTGAGGGCTCCCAACCGGCACCGGGCCACGCCCACTACGCCGCCTCGAAGGCCGCCCTGATCATGCACGCGCGTGCCGCGGCGCTGGAGTACGGCCCGCGCGGCATCCGCGTGAACACGGTCTCGCCAGGCCTGATCGCCCGCCCCGGCATCGAAACGCAATGGCCGGAAGGCGTCGCGCGGTGGCAGGCGGCAGCACCGTTGAGCCGGCTGGGTTCTCCGGACGACATCGGCAACGCGTGTGTGTTCCTCGCGAGCAATTTGGCGTCGTGGATCACCGGCCACGACCTGGTGGTGGACGGCGGCGTCACGGCCCGCCCGACCTGGTAGCCGCACTCACGGTTCAGCGCTTCCCGATCACCTGACGATGTGGTTCAAGAGCGCTTGGACGTCACTGGACTCCAGACCGCTGGCCACCGCGGGCTCCTCTTCAAGATCGGAAAGCTGCTGGACCGAAGGATCGTCGAGGATCTTGCCCATGAACTCGAGCTTCTTCGCGAGGCGAAGTTCGACGACTTCGTCGATCGTCCCGCGCGCGGCGAGCACGGTCACCCGCGTCTCGACATCGGCGGCGAGACCGAGCCGGTGGATGCGGTCGAGGCTCTGCAAGAACCTACCGGCAACGAAGTCCCGATCGACGTAGACCGCGTCGTGGCAGACCTGGTGGAGGCTGATGCCTTCGCCCAGGGTCGCCGGGTTCGACACGAGAACCATGCAATCTGGGTCGTTCTGGAAGCGGTCAAGTTCCTCAGCGCGTTCAACCGTCCCGCCATGGACCATGGCAGGCTCGAACATGGCCAGGAGCCTGTGCAGCGTGGTGAGGCTGCGCACGAATGTCGTCCATACCAGTGTCTTCCGGCCTCGCGCGGCGTTCTCGGCGACGATCGCGGCGGCTTCCTGGTACTTCGGGGACAGCTCGTAGTCCGGCAGCCTCTTCAGCAGCGAGGGCAGCGAGTCGCCTTCAGGAACGTCGAGCGGCGGCAGTTGGTACTCGAGCGGCTCGTACCTCGTGCCGCCTTCTACCAGCAGCGCCGGGCTCGTCGCGGCCATCAGCAAACGCAGCGCGGTCTTTCCCAGCGCGGTGAGGTCATCGCGGCCTGAGCGACTCGCTTCCTTTCCCACGATGGCGTCGTAGATCTCACCATGGAGCGCGGGCATGTCCACATAGCGAACCTTCGTCTCCATCGGAGGCAGCCCGAGTTCAAGCTTCGTAGTACGTACGAACAACGGCCGGAGCACAGTGCTCGCGCGCGCCAGGTCGCCGCCCGCTACGGCGCTCGCAACGGTTCGATGGCCGTACCCCGGCCACGCGAAGCCCATGAGGCTTTCAAGGTCCTTGGCCCCGTTGGGGGCCGGGGTGCCGGTGAGGATCAGCCGACGGCGAGCAAGTGGCCCGAGCGCCATGCAGGCAGAACCGTAGGCACCGCGGGTGCCGAGCTTCATCCGATGCGCCTCATCGAGGATCATCATTGAAGGCCCGGCCTTCAACCAGGCCGCGAGTGCAGTCGAAGCCCTGGCCAGACGTTCGTAGTTGATGATCAGAACCTGGGTGTCCGGCTCGATGGAGCGCTCGTACAACTGTGTGCGCAGCGGCCTTCCGAAGCACTCCATGCTCTCGAACTGCCACGACTCGTACGCGGATTTGGGGCATACGACGAGCAAACGCTCAGCGCTGCCCTGAGCGCGCTGAGCCGCGAAGACCGCCAGGCCGACCCTCGTCTTTCCCGCGCCAGGCACGCTGAAGTTGGCACCGTGCCGCAGGGACAGCAGCTTTGCGATGTCCCTCTGCTGGAACCCACGGAGGTCGCCCTTCCAATCGTCCCCCAGTAGGAACACGACGTCCTCGGGGTCAACCGCGCTGGTCTGGCCGGGTGTGTCCAGCTGCCGCCGTACCGCCGTGGAGTCCTCAACGTTGCTGCGGACGAGCTCAGCGAGCTCGTCCGCCCACTGCACACTGGCCGGGCTGGGCCAGTTGGAAAGCAGCCCCAGCTGGGAGAGAAGGTCGTCGAGGTCGACGGTGATCGCCAGCGGGCCGAGCTGCGCCCCGGTGCGGAAACGCGTCGCCAGTCGCACAAGGTCGTCACGGTGCGGCTGCACTGTCCTCATGGTGACCTTGGTCCGCGTTTCGTCGAAGTCGAGGCGCAGAGACGGCTCCATCTGGCCGTTGTTCACCGAATTCCTCCAGGCGAGGTCGCGTCGAGCAGCCATGCCACACCATCACCGGGATCCTGCAGGCCCCGTCCGGCTTGCTTGGCGAGCTTGCGGAGACTGTCCCGCAGCTTCAGCACAGCATCGTCGAACGCCTCCTCGTCGAGCGAGCGCGAGCTGCGCGCTTGCACGAGATCGGCAACGCACTGGTCAATGCTCGCACTGGCATCAGCCAGCCGAGCCGGTGCCATCTGCTTGCGCTTCTTGAGACGAGCGCTTCGTCCCGCTGTCTCGAGTGCCAAGTCGAACGCATCCTTGAGCTGGCTGTAAGCCTCGCCAGAGACGCGAATGTCCTCGTCCGGCAGAACGCCAGCCGCTCCCCGTGCCGCCTTTGCTTTGAGGATCTGGTCAGTGAGGGCGCGGGCAGCAGAGACTGCACTGGAACTACCTGCAACGCTGAGGTCCAGGCCAGGAATGCTCACCGACGCGCTGTTGGACTCGGCGGGGGCAAATTCCGCGGGCAGCCTCTCCTCCAGATACTTCTCCCAGAACTCTTCACCGTCTTCGATGAGGCGCACGTCGGTCTTCGCGAACCCAAGGCTGATCGCGGCGAGCCTCGTCTCCATGAAGACGTCAGCACGGTCCGGGTCGATCGCCCTCAACTTGTGGTAGGCGCGGTGCAGCTCCTTGAACTTCTCCTGGTCCTTCTCGAAGTCGATCAGCCTCAGCGCGACTCCGTGTTCCTTGCTCCTCTCGATCTGGTCGTAGATCACGCCGAGAATCCACCTGTCCATGCGATAAGTCTCAACGCGGACCCGAAACTGCTTGGCGATCGCCTCCGGCGTCAGCCCGTACGCAGCTTGCTCTTCCATCGCCAACAACCTGTTGATGTACGAGTAGTCGCGCCGATGGTCATCGCGCAGCTGCAGTGCGAGCTCGACCGAGTCAACGTCCGCAGACGTGAACGACTCCGGCAGCACGCCGACGCGCATCGACTGCTTGCCGAGCTCGCGCAATGCGGCCGCACGTGTGTTGCCGTTGACCAGAACACCTTGGTGCGTGATGAGCCCCGGTTCGTTCTGACCGTACTTCTGCAGACTTTCCAACAGGTCGTCGAACTCGGCGTCCCTTCGTTGCGGATCCGCCGGCGAGGCCTGCAGCAGGTACTTCAGGTAGTCCTGGCTCGGCGCACTGTAGGGGTCGGCGTCCAGCTCCGCGTCCCGCTTCGGGTCGTGCGTGCGCTGCGCCCGGATGCGGTGCGTCGCGGGGTTGAAGTACAGGCTGCTGAGCGGTGACTCGATCACGTCGACGTGCAGCAGCTGGCCGTTCCAGTCGACCGTCACGGTCTCGCGCGTCCCGCCGGCGTCCTTCACCTCCGCGAGCCTCTTCTTCACCAGCTCGCTGAACTCAGCGGCACGGGGTGGCGGAGGAAATTCCCGATGCATCAAATCCTCACTCCAAGTTCTTCGTCCCCGAGGACTTCGCGCCGCACAGCCGCACGGGAGTCCGCCGGCATCGCGCGATAAAGGCCCCACAGCCGTTCCAGGCCACGGAGCCGCCGTTCGTCCGCGGAGAGCCAGGCGCCGAAGATCTTCTTCTCCAGCGGGCTGAGAGATTCCATCAGACGCAGAATCCCTCCGAGATCCACGATGCTGCCACGCCCCCCGACGCGGCATTTGTTGCACTCAGTGCTCAACTGGGTTTCCTCGGTGCCGTCAGGAAGAAGAACCTGACGCCGTGCGATGTCGAGTTGCGCCGTCGCCCCGTCGTCGAAGCTGTCCCCGCCCGCGATGCCGCACGACCGGCAGAGCCAGCCGTCGCCCTCCATCACCTTCTGGCGCTGCGCCGCAGTGACCCCGAGCTTCGGCTTGACAGTCTTCGCCTGGCCAGGAATCCACACCTCTGCACCAACCTTGACCAGGCGCTGTTCGTCCTGCTTCAGCCCAGGGTCTTCACGGTACGTGTCGATCTGCCAGCCGTAGTCCCTCAGGTCACGCAGCCGGCGGTCGATCTGCGAGATGTCCGGAAAGGCTTCACGCAGATCGGTCTTCGTGAAGATGCCACCGACACCAACTTGCTGCACTAGCCACAGCGCACCTCTCACCATGCTGCCGCGCTTGCTCTCCGCGTCCCTCCACGAGGGCATCGTCATGGTTCCTCCCCTGAGCCAAGTAACGAGCTTACGTACACGGCGCCGTGAGTGCCGTGTGCACCTAACGGCGCCTAAGACAAGAAGAGCACGCCCCATGGACTTGATCCAAGCAATTCTTGATGAGCAATGCATCGCGCAACAAGAAACGAAATTTTCGTGTTGCGCGATACATTCTGGAACATCCGTGTCTACGCAGACGGCGTACAGTCAGGCGGAACTGCACGCGCATAACAAGGGGTGGGGATGCAGTCCGGAGTTTGGACCTCTGAGATCAGCAAGGACCTGCCCGAACCTCGGCAGAGGCTCGCCCAGGCGTTGCGTGACCTGTTCGACTGCATCCCCAATCAGAACGGCAAGCGGCTGTCCCACGCCCGATTTCTCAGGGGCATGGGGGCCGGCCGGGTAGGCCCGTCGAGCTTCAGCAGGTACTTCAAGGGCGACAACGTGCCATCGGCGCGCTTCACGAGGGACTTCCACACACGGATCGGCGGCTACACCAGCACGACTCTGCCCCTGACCTGCGAGGAGCTGATCATCCTGCACAAGGAGGCGGAAGCAACCGACAAGCGCCTGCGCGAGACCCAGAACAAGGTCGCAGAGGCCAGCGCACGCAAGATCGAGAAACTGAAGCAACAGGTCCTCGAACTGATGGCGGCCAAGGCGGAGACTGCCGCCCTGCCGGTCCCCCGCACGGCAGGGGACCGGCAGGGCACCGAGTTTGCCGGGCACCCCGCACCACAGGCGGCGATCGAGGCAATCGAACTGACTACGCGAGGACGCCACGAGCAAGCTCTGACATTGCTGTCGCAGCTGTCCATGCATCTCGACGCTCGCGAGGTGGCGCTGTGCCTCGCACATTTCCGCGCCCAGCAGCACGATGAACTGGCCGACACCTTGATGCAGATCTACGGCCGCGACAACGAGAAGTCGCACGTCGTCCGGCTGGCAATCGCACTGCGCGACTGCGAACTACCAGCCGACGCCGACGCCATGCTCCTGATGATCATTTGACGGCAAACGTGCAGGTGGACTGTGCCGGCGGGCTCTGACCTCAGCTGATCTTCGACTTGTTCTTGCTGAACAGGTCGTGGCGGACATGGTTCTCCTGCCCGACGAACGCCTTGAACTTGCCCAGTTTGAACTTGGCGACACTGGGCTTGCTGTCGTCGATCTCAACCTCGAAGTCCTTGTTCAGCAACGAGATCCGGTGTTCCAACTCGTGCGCTTCGAGCTCTTTGCCGATCGCCTTCGAGATCTGCGCCGCGGTCAGGAAGTCGCCGGCGTCGCGAAGCGCGCGATAGATCGGGTCGTGCTCGGTGTCGACATCGCGATCAACCGGGTCACCCTCCTTGAGCAGCGCCGACTTGATCGCGAGCCCCACCGCCTTGGCGACCGGCGGCGGAAAAGCGTTGCCCACCTGGCGATACCTGGAAGTCTTCATCCCCACGAACTGCCACTCGGACGGCTGCCACCCCTGCAGGAGCTGCACCATTTCAGTCGTGAGCTTCGGCCCGACCTCGAACTCCTCGTCTTCGGCCGGCGCCTCGTTCGCGATGCCCCACGCATCGACCCCGAGCTGCTCCCAAGCCTTCTTGGCACGAGTTGGGCCGAGGTCAGCGCCACCGTGCTTCTTCGAACCGCCAACGATGGTGGGTGCGATGCCGTTGGCCTTCTCAACCCACTTGTCCAAGCCCTTCCAACCGCGAGCGCCCATGAGATCCTTGAGGGTCTCACCGACCGTACGCGGCTCGCCCTGCTTTTCGGGCCAGTGGAAGTACGGAGCGAACTCTTCCTGCAGCGCCACGAGAACGAACCGCGGCCGCAACTGGGGCACGCCGAAGTCAGAAGCTTGCAGCAGCCGCCACTCCGCGACGTACTTCATGTCGATCAACTGGTCGAGGATCTCCTGCCGATAGGCGGAGAACCTGGGCATGCTGAGGCCCCGGACGTTTTCGAGAAGCAGAGCGCGGGGCTTAAGGGTCTGACACTGGTACACCGCCCACGCGAACAAGTCACGCTCATCAGTCGAGCCGTGCTGCTGGCCCGCCAGGCTGAACGGGGGGCACGGAACTCCTCCAGCCAGAAGATCGAAATGTTCCGGCAGTGCCAGGTTCGCACCGTGCGCCTTGTCCCAGACCTTCTTGGACGCGACGTCACCGGTGATCACACGATCAACGATCTCCACGGGCGCCGGGACCTGAGGAGTCTTCTTGCTTCCGCCCCTCTTGGTCGCGAACAGTTCTGGCCGCTCGGGGAGACCATGCCAGGCTCGCAGGTTCACGCGAAGGGTGTTCGCTGCTGTGGGATCCAGCTCGATCGCGAGCTCGTGCTCGAAGCCGGCCTGCATGAGACCAAGGGCCTGACCACCCGCGCCGGCACAGATCTCAACGACCTTCAGCGGCTTCTCGGCCTCGGGGGCTTCCACAGGCCCTCCCTTCGTTTGTTCGCGTCACAAGCGGACGACAAGACTGGGGTATCTTCCGGCACCAACGTCTTTGGTTCCAACCCGGCCGGCCAGTGGGGATGACGGTGCCCGAAGAAGACCCCAGAACTCGACGTGAGCGGGCTCATGCCGACGGCGTTTACCCTGCCCCTCTGAACGAGGGCCGATCGCGGAACATGCAGGCCAATCGGCGCTCGGGAACCAAGCCCGAGGTTGCACTGCGTAGTGCCCTGCACCGGCGCGGAATGCGCTATCGGAAGGATCACCTGCTGCGGTTCGATGACGGCGTCAAAGTCCGGCCCGACATCGTCTTCACGGCGCGCAAGATCGCCGTCTTCGTCGACGGCTGCTTCTGGCACGTATGCCCTGAGCACGGCCGTCAACCGACGACCAACGACTGGTACTGGACGCCGAAGCTGCGGCGCAACGTCGAGCGTGATCGGCGGGCAGACGAAGTGCTGTCCGCAGCGGGCTGGGCCGTGATCCGCATCTGGGAACACGAATCCCTGGACACCGCAGTGGAGCGGGTCACCACCGTCGTCGAACACGGGTTCGAACCTAGCTGATCTCGTGCGTGTGCGCACGAACCACGCCGAAGCCCGGGAATCAGATGGACAAGAGCACCTTGTGCCTCCCCACAGCGTCACCCGATCTCCGCCCGCGTCTCTGCGCCTGCCCAAGCTGAGAAGAACGCATCAGCGGCGGCCACTGAACTTGTGCAACAACGCGCTCCACAAGTCGAGGCCTGCTAAGAAGGATGTGATGACCAGCGGACCGCTCCCAGCACCAGGTGATCTATGCCAGCCCGAGCCTCGTCGGGCAGGGCCACGCGACGAGCACATCATTGACGCGCCGGCGGATGACGACGAGCTTCAGCAGGTCCACGCGTGGCTGACTGCGCAGCCGATCGCCATCCTGCTTCGCACCGCGGTCGATGACGCGGTCCGCTATGTGCTCGACGGGGCTCGAACCTGGCGATTCGACCTGACGAGCGACAAGGTCGACTCCGACGAACGCTCTTCCGTCGGAACCAAGCTGCAGTACCACGTCATCGAGCACCTGAAACTCCTGAAGGAGCCACCTCTCGACACAACGATCGTCGGCATTCCCGTGGAGATCAAAGGCACCGTCGGGAAGACCTGGATGATCCCGCGGGAAGGTCAGTGCGAGATCACCCTGATGGTCCAGATCAACGCTGGACAACATCAGTTCCGCACGCTGCTCATGCGCACCCACCGGGCATGGCTGACCGGCGGACAGGGCAACCGCGACGGCAAACGCAGTCCACGCGCCGACGCGATCAAGCAGTACGCCATTGAGGTAGTGCCTTGGAGCGATCTGCCGCCTGAGCCGCTGCGCAACCTCAGCCCGGCGCAATTGCTCGAAGTCTTCGGCCCCTATGGACTTCGGCGGCGCCTGATCGCCTTGTTCGGTTATCTGCCGGAGAAGGTCATCCCCCGAAGCAGCATCGAGACAGTGGGCGCCGGCCTGAAGGACCCGACGCGGCGAGCTCGCGAAGCCAAGCCACATGTCATGAAAGAACACGGCTTGGTCGTCTTGGTCGGAACGTGGCATGTGGAACTCGACGCAGCAGCCCAGCTCGGCCACGACCTCAGCAACGACGCATGGGTCGCGGTCCCCCACGCGAAGCTGGAGTCGCACGGATTCAAACCGGACGTCTTCCTGCGCCAGCCATCTGCAGCAGACTCCAACCAAGAGCCCTCGTGACGAACACCACCCTGATTGGCACATCAGTGCCAGTCAGACCGGCTTCGCGCCCCCCGCGCGTAACCACGCGCGCCGAAGAAGTCCCTGACCTGCCGCTACGACACCCGACCAAGATCACTCCGTCCGGCGTCGCCGGAAGCGCTGAGCATGATCGACTCGCGGTTACTCTCCGACTACTCCCCGCACATCACCAGTGAGTGGCAGGCTCGACCGAACGGGCCAGCCGAGCAACGCGGATGAGCGGTAAAACACCTGTTCAGGCAGCATGAACTGCCTTATTTTCAAGTGGTGCCCCCGACGGGATTCGAACCCGTACTGTGATCCTTTTAAGGGACCTGCCTCTACCGATTGGGCTACGGGGGCGACGCGGAGCCTAAGCCTTGATCGTCGGGCTGTGTGAGCGGATGGTCGTTTCTCGCCCGCACGGCCCAGCGAATTGGACTAGAACGAGCATTCGGGTAAGGGTTGAACGGACCCGAACATCAGCGTCCCCTCCCGGCTCCGAGCAGCTCCTTGAACCTCAGCGCCACCCAGTCGTGCACGGCGGCGGAGACGGAGTTGTCGCCTGCCCGGTGCTCGAACCAGCGCCAGTCGCAGTTGACGTTGATCTCCAGGAACACGTGGTCGTTGCCGGTCACCAGCAGGTCGAAGGCTGCTACCTGGACGCGCCAGTGGCGGGACAGGGCCAACAGGCGGTCTTGCAAAGAAGAAGGCACGGAGGTTGGTGTCACGCGTACTGCGTCCGGGTCCACCCAGAGTTGGGCCGGGTCGAGTTTGTCGACCTGGAAGGCGATGCAGCGTTCTCCCACCACGAAAACGCGCAGTTCGGTGTCCGAGGGCACGTACTCCTGGACGATCACCGGGGCCGGCTCGGGGGCGTCTGAGGCGCGCGAGGTTTCCAGCGGGCGTGGGAAGAGGCCGTGTTGCACGCCTGGGCGTGGTTCCAGCAGGTGGCGGCCTGCGGTTTTCACGATGCAGCGGCCGCCGCCTGGGCGGGTACGGCCTGGGCGGGTTGTCACGGCTGTGCGAGGGACGCGGAGGCCGAAGGAAGACGCGTCGGAAAGCTGCGTCAGACGGTCCAGATGCGTCGAGAAGCGCGAAGGGTTCACATGAGCCCAGTCGGAGCGTGAGGACAGCCAGTTGGCCACTGAGGCCCATTGATCGACGGCGTAGGCGCCGGCCAGGGTTCCTGGCTCGACGGGGACCGCGGAGAGTTCGAAGTGGCGGCGCCAGACCAGCAGTGGGCGCAGCAGCCAGCGGTCCAGTTCGATCAGGGGCTGGTCGGTGTAGACCGAGAGAGGAAGGTCGACGCAGCGGTCGGCGTCGATGCGGGCCATGCGGATGCCGCGCTCTGCCAGGGCGATGGAGAGTTCGTTCATCTCCATGTCGGCGGCGCGGGCCAGCACCAACACACAGGGTTGGGGGTTGCCGTCGCCCTCGTCGACCATGCCGAGGCGGTGGACCTGTTCCTGGAAGTCCAGGCATTTGGGCGGTGAGCGGAAGAGGTACTCCTGGCCCTGCAACAGCAGGGGCCTGGCAGCCTCGGACGGGGCACCTGGCACCCGCCCGTCAGCCGACCTGCTCAATCGTCCTTCTTGCTGCGGAAACTCTGCCCCGCCTGCGCGTACTCTGCGGCGTACTGCGCCAACGCGGGGTCCTCGATCTCACCGCGACGAAGCTGTGCGGCCAGCTCCTCGAGAGACATCGGGATCACCTCTCTCCCCACACGGCGAATCACGCATTCAGGTGATGCACCAGCCGTAGTCTCAGGTTCACGTAACGCAATGTCAAGGCAGCCCTCAGAGCTTTACTCCGATTGGGCGCTTAAGTTCCGCCTCCGGCCCACAGCAGTGCCCCGAACGAGATAACGTCCGGGGCACCTGTGCACTCACGCGGAGTAAGTAGCAATACAGAGCGTCAGCTCCACATCGCGCAGCGAATCAGCTCTGCACCGCGCGGTCGAAGTCCGACTTCGGGTCGTTGATCTGGCCGAGCGCGACGACCTCGCGGCCGTAGAACAGCGCCTGCGTCCAGTCCATCAGCACGCGCAGCTTGCGGTTCACGGTCGGCATGAACGCCACGTGGTAGCTGCGGTGCATGAACCACGCGGGCAGGCCCTTGAAGCGCAGGCCGAACACGTCCGCCACGCCCTTGTAGAGGCCGAGGCCGGCGACCGAGCCGAGGTACTTGTGGAAGTAGTCCTTCGGCTTCTGGCCGCGCAGCGTCGCGACGATGTTCTTGGACAGCAGCTTCGACTGACGGATGGCGTGCTGCGCGTTCGGCACGCACGTCGCCGTCGGGTCCTCCTCGGTGCGCGAGAGGTCCGGCACCGCGGAGCAGTCACCGGCGGCCCACACGCCGTCGAGGCCCTGGACCTGCATGGCGGCGGTGCACCGGACGCGGCCGCGCTCGTCGAGCGGGAGGTCCGTGTTGCGCAGCACCGGGTTCGCCTTCATGCCGGCGGTCCAGATGATCGTGTCGGAGTCGAACTCGGTGCCGTCGTCGAGGATGACGTGGCCACCCTCGAGCGACTTCACGCGGGTGTCGAGGTAGATCTTGATGCCGCGCTTCTCCAGCGCCTCGACGGTCCACGCGCCGAGCTTGGCGGACACCTCCGGCATGATCCGGCCCATCGCCTCGACGAGGACCCAGTTCATCTCTTCCGGCTTGACACCCTCGTAGTACCGAAGCGCATACCGCGTCATGTCCTCGAGCTCGGCGAGCGTCTCGATGCCCGCGAAGCCGCCACCGATCACGACGAAGCTCAGCAGCTTCTTGCGCAGGTCCGCGTTGTTCGTGCTCGCTGCCTGGTCCAGGCGCGACAGCACGTGGTTGCGGACGTAGATCGCCTCGCCGATCGTCTTCATGCCGATACCGACCTCGGCCAGGCCGGGGATCGGAAGCGTGCGGGAGATCGCACCCAGCGCGGAGACGAGCACGTCGTACTCGATCTCCTCGACGTGGCCGTCCGACAGCTCGGCGGTCACGATCTTGCGCGCGTGCTCGATCTTGGTGACGCGGCCCGTGACGACGTGGCAGCGCTTGAGCACCTTGCGCAGGGGGGCGACGACGTGGCGCGGCTCGATGGAGCCGGCTGCCGCCTCAGGCAGGAAGGGCTGGTAGGTCATGTGCGGCTGCGGGTCGATGACGGTGACCGACGCCTCACCGGAGCGCAGCTTCTTCTGCAGTCCGAGAGCCGTGTACATCCCGACGTACCCACCGCCGACAATGACGATTCGCGTGGGTTGCGACTTCACAGCAGCCATACACATATGGTCGCACCACGACCCCCTTTTTCGCGCGTCCAGAGGGGCCGTTGTGACTACCGTCGCCGGGTGATGCCGAACACCCTCGCGACTGACCTGCGGCTTGAGTCGGATTTGAGGAGTTCTCGCTGAGAGAGTCGATTCAGAATCTCAGCGCGACGACCGCGATCACGACCGTCAGAGACCCCAGTCCGAGCAGCTCCACGAGGCCGATATTAGGCCCCGATGGGACGAACGCCGCGAAGCCCGCGACAACGAACGAGAGCGCTTGGACAATGGCGAACCGGCGCACTGGTGCTTTCAGCGCAGCGGGCTCGATTTTCGTTTTCACCGGAACGACCGCGGCAAGTGCGGACGTCACGTGAATCAGATGTAGCGCCGGGATCATCACCAGCACGCCCAGCCGCAACGGGTGCCCGTCGGCGAACGCCATCGCCAGCGCCGCGTACCCGATCAGCAACGCCGCGCCCGCGCTGCCCGGCATCAGCACCGTGAGCGCCGTCAGCACCGTGACGATGATCAGTGGCGCGATCGTCTCGGACTGCAGGTGCAGGATCAGCGCCACCGGCAGCGCGGCGAGCACGATCGCCAGTCGCATCAGCATTCGGGCGTCACCGCCACCCCGTGCCCGATCATGCGCTTGAGCCGCAGCCGGTGTTCCGCGGCGATCATCTCCGCGGCCACCTCACCCCACGGCGTCTCGGGGTCGGGCTTCAACGGCAACGGCAGCGTGTTGATCGCCAGCACGACGTGACCGTGCTTGCGCGTCTGCACGGCCAGTTCGGCGATGTCGTCGTCGAGGAACGGCGACAGCAGCACGACCACCGACCCGTGCGGGAGCTTCCGCAACGCCACGCGTGACGCCCATCCCGCGGCCTGCACGCACACGACGAGCTGCGTGCGGATGCGCATCAGGTGCCGGCGGCCGACACCGGAACGGACGTTGAGCTGCGGCCGGCTCAGGTCCATCAACGCCACCCGGTCGCCTTGACGCAGGTACCCGGCGGCCATCGACGCCGCCCTGCGCACCGCGCGGTCCAGGCTCCCGTCGGGACGCGTCGTCGCGCCGTAATAAGGAGACGACCAGTCCGCCACGTTCGCGCCGACATCGGTCCGCGTGTCGATGGCCAGCACGATCTCCGCATCGGCCTCGGCGTGCCGTTCGCGGACGTGGACCGTGCCGGTGCGGGTGGTGACGCGCCAGTCGATGCGCTTGAGGCGATCGCCAGGCTGGAACGCCCTGATGTCACGCAGCTCGGTGGAGTCGCCCGCACGCGGCGAACGGTGGATGCCGACCAGACCGGCGGGGCGCGGTGGCAGCGGTCCAGACGGGTGGTGCTCGACCGGCGGCAGGATCGTGCGGACGTGCTCGGTGCCGACGATCGGGCCGTAGACGTGCATGCCGTCCGGTCCCGCGAAGAGGTGGTCCAACCGGAGGTCGACGCCGGGCCCCCACGCGTCGCGCCGGATCTCCACGGGCAGATCGGGCGAGTGCGCGGGGACCGCCTTGGATCCACCCGGCAGCTTGACGACCGCGATCTCCGCGTCCGCGCCGTCGACGTGCGCGACGGTGTGCACGACACCGGCGCCCGCACCGCGCGGCACCGGACGGACGCTGACGGTCGGCGTGCCCTTCGGTTTGCTGGTGAGCAGCACGCTGAGGACGAGCGGGACGCCGAACAGCACCATCTCGACCTGGTGCAGGAACAGGCCACCGACGACGAGCCCGACACCGAGCCACACGGCGCGCGTGTATGCGTCCGTCGCGTGCCAGTGGGCGCCGTGCGACTGGGCGAACGCGTCCCTGATCTTGTCCGCTCTGCTCATGAGCTGGGCGGGCCCGGAACCTTGCCGAGCAGCTCGGTGACGACCTGCACGCCGTTGACGCCGGACGTCCACGTCTCAGGCTTCATCACGAGCCGGTGCGCCAGCACGGCGACCGCGCACTCCTTGACGTCCTCAGGCGTCACGTAACCGCGTCCGTCCAAAGTGGCCACAGCGCGGGCGACGAGCACGAGCGCCTGCGCACCTCGTGGCGAGGCGCCGACCTCGACCGACTGGTGCTGCCGCGTCGCGACGGCCAGATCCACGCAGTACCGCAGGAGATCGTCGTCCACAGAGGTCTTCTCGAGCTCGGCCTGGAGTTCGAACAACCGCCCTGCCGCGAGGACCGGCGCTACCTCGGCGTCCTCCTGCTGCCGCGCGATCCGCCGGCGCAGGACCTCGACTTCTTCTTCCACGGGCGGATAGCCGATGTCGAGCCGCACCAGGAACCTGTCGAGCTGCGCTTCGGGCAACGGGTAGGTGCCCTCGTACTCCACGGGGTTCGAGGTGGCGAGCACGTGGAACGGCCTGGGCAACGGGAACGTGCGCCCCTCGACCGTGACCTGCCGCTCCTGCATGGCTTCCAGCAACGCGGACTGCGTCTTGGGCGGCGTCCGGTTGATCTCGTCGGCCAGCAGCAACCCGGTGAACACAGGCCCCTGGTGGAACTCGAACTCGCGGCTGCCGGGGTCGTAGAGGAACGACCCGGTGACGTCCGCGGGCAGCAGGTCCGGCGTGCACTGCAGGCGGCGGAAGTCGAGGCTGAGCGCCTGCGCGAGCGACCGCGCGATCAGCGTCTTGCCGAGCCCCGGCACGTCCTCCAGCAGCACGTGCCCGCCGGCCAGCACGGCCGCGAGCGCGAGCCGCACGGTCCGGGTGCGCCCGACCACGACCTTGCCGATCTCGGCGAGAACGGCTTCGGCCTCCCCCGCAATGCTGTTGGTCACTCGACCCTCCTGAGCCTTTCCGCGAGTTCCTTCGGGTCCGGCATCTCGGATGCCTCGATCCCCAGTCGTGCGAGCCGGGCGCGGAACCGTTCCTGGTAACGCCTCGGGTTCTCCGCCGCCTCCGCCAGCCTGGTCGCGAGCGTGCTGGCGTGCGCGGAACTGATCGAGCCGGGCGGCGGCGGCGCCGAACTCCACACGATGTCCGTGGCCCGCGGCAGCCTGGTGACCAGCACGGCGAACGCGGTGGGCGGCACGGCCAGCGCCGTCGCCCACATCGGCGAGGCGCCGAGCCACCAGATGACGACGCCGATGATCACCCCGATCACCAGTGCCAGCACGGTTTTCATGCGAGCTCCCGGACGATGCGGCCCAACTCTTCCCGCGCCTGCCGAGCCTGCGCGGCGGTCACGTCCTCATGCCCGAAACGCGCCCGCTGGTAGAGGTCCTTGAGAACCACGGCGTCGACGCCGAGCTTCTCGGTGAACTCGGTCGGCGTCTGATGCGGCTTGCGGGGCTCGGCTTCCTCCAGCGCGAGCCAGGCAGCGATCACGGCGTCGCGCGGCGGCCGTTGCGGATGTTCGGTGAACTCCTGCAACGCCTTCTCGACGCGGTGGACCACCGACGTGGTCGGCGCCATCTCGAAGCCCTCGATCTCCACCCCGCGCACGCCACGACGGCGGCGCCAGCGCGGCAGCTCGATCGCCAGGACGATCCCGACCAGTCCGAACAGGACAAGCCCGGCGAGGAACAGCACGACCACCGTCAACGGCACGGCCACCGCGTCCGGCAGCTCCTGCGGCACCGCCACGTCCAGCGCGACCCCGCCGTTGTCCGGCGGCGCGCGGTCGTCCAGGCGGTTGACGAGCGTGATCGGCGACGAACCGCTGGCCGCCACGACGACGATCAGCAGTGCCGCCACCGCCACCACGGCCCGCCACCACTTCATGCGGGTCAGCCTTACACGGTTCGGCCCGATTGGGATGATCCTTTGGCCAACTTGAAAGTGTCAGACGGGGAAGGGCAGGAAGCGCCAGACGGGACGCTGCGGCTGCACGTCGCGGAGGTGCGGCACCACCTTGCGCAGCGCCGCCGAGTGCTCGCCGATGCGCTTGCGCACCACGTGCCCGCTTCCTCCGCCGTCAGGCACGTCTCGCTCCGGCCCCAGCCCGTAGGCGACGTAGAGAGCACTCAACTCGGCGGAAGCGCTCAGCTCACGAACCCACACCGTCGTGCTGACGCCCCGCTCACCCCCGTTGCCGCTCCACACGTCGATCTCGATGCTCAGGTTCCCGCGCTCGTACCGGAGGCCGCCGTGCTGGTGGAAGCCCTCGGGCTCGATGGTGTGCGGGCCGGTGAAACCGTGCTGGTCGACCAGGAACGAGAAGGCCGGCGGTCCCTCGGTCCACAGCACGTGCGCGGGACTCCGCTTGCCCATCAGCCCACCCCCTCGCCCCCACATCCTGAAGCATTTCTCCCTGCCGGCGTCACCACTTTGGCTAAGGTTCGCCGGTGGAGTTGACCATGGACCTCGGTGAGCGGCAGGCCCGTCAGTACGAGTGCGGGTGCTGCAACGCCCCGATCGATCGTGTGTGGAACTTCGTCCACCGCGACGGCCAGGCCCACGCGGTGTACTTCGCGAACTCCTACCACCACCGGGATCAGCCGCACGAGACGTGGATCGACGTCATCCTGGGCACCTGGGGCACGGACGCCGCCGAGGACCACGTCACGTTCGGCTGCCGCGTGGGGCCGGTCGAGAACAGTCCTCAGCCCGCGGCGACCCTGGTGCAGGCCTGCATGGACGGATCGAGCGGGCCGGTGCACGGCGCGGTGCTGTCACGTGAGGACGGCCTGGCGCACCCCCGGCTGCCGGAGTTCTGGGCGGTCGTCGACTTCGTGCTGGAGAACGACCCGACGGTCAACGCCCACCTGTACGGCTAGCCCTCCGCAGCACGTCCTGCAGCATCTCCTGGGTGAGCTTGCCGGTGAAGGTGTTCTGCTGCGAAACGTGGTAGCACCCGAACACCCGCAGCCCGCCCAGCGACACCTCCACCCCGTGGCCGAACTTGGGCCGCGCAGAGCCGAGCAACGGCAGGAACGCCTGCCACCCGAACGCCCCGAGCACCACCACGGACCGCAGCGACGTCATCAGGCCGAGCTCCTCGCGCAGGAACGGCGAGCAGCGGTCTCGTTCCTCGGGCGTCGGCTTGTTGGCGGGCGGCGCACATCGCACTGGCGAGGCGATGCGGACGCCGTAGAGCTCCAGGCCGTCGTCCACAGACCACGCCTCGGGTTGTGAGGCCAGCCCGACCTCGTACAGCGCGCGGTAGAGGAAGTCGCCGGAGCGGTCGCCGGTGAACATCCGGCCTGTCCGATTTGCGCCGTGCGCGGCGGGCGCGAGGCCGACGATCAGCAGCGACGCGTCCAGAGGTCCGAAGCTCGGAACCGGCTTGCCCCAGTAGGTCTCCGAGCGGAAGGCGGCGCGTTTCTCCACCGCGACCAGCTCCCGCCAGGCGACCAGGCGGGGGCACGCTCGGCAGGCCGTTATTCGATCGTCGAGTTCCGTAGTGTTGCTCCTATGTCCGAGGAGAAGACCGAAGAGAAGCCCGAGTCTCCGGCTGATGACCTGGTCACCACCCAGCACAGCATCACCGTCAAGGGCCGCGAGCTGAACTACACCGCCGTCGCCGGGCGTGTCGTGCTCAAAGAAGAAGTGATCAAGGACGGCGTGTTCGAGGGCCACAAGCCCAAGGCCGAGGTGTTCCTGACCGCGTACACGCTCGACGGCGCCGACCCTCTCAAGAGGCCGGTGACGTTCGCGTTCAACGGTGGGCCCGGATCCGCCAGCGTCTGGCTGCACATGGGGCTCCTCGGGCCTCGCCGGGTGCTGAGCGGCGACGTCGGCAACCTCACCGCGCCGCCGTACGGGATCGCGGACAACGAGGAAAGCCTGCTGGCCGAGAGCGACCTCGTGTTCATCGACCCGGTGTCGACCGGCTTCAGCCGGGCGGCGAAGGGTGAGAAGCCCGGCAGCTACCACGGCTACCAGCCCGACATCGACTCCATCGCGGAGATCATCCGGCTCTGGACCTCGCGCAACGGCCGGTGGATGTCGCCGAAGTTCATCTGCGGCGAGTCGTACGGAACGCTGCGCGCGGCGGGTCTCGCCGAGCAGCTGCAGAAGAAGCACGGCATGTACCTCAACGGGCTCATGCTGATCTCGTCGGTGCTCGACTTCGCGACGCTGGAGTTCAACGAGGGCCACGACCTCGGCTACACGCTCTTCCTGCCCACGTACACGGCCATCGCGCACTACCACGGCCTGCACGGCGACCGTCCGCTCAAGGAGGTGCTCGCCGAGGCCGAGGAGTTCGCGGTCCGCGACTACCCCTACGCGCTGGCCCGCGGCAACAGGCTCAGCGACGTCGAGCGCGCCGCGACGGTCGAGAAGCTGGCGCGGCTGACCGGCCTGTCCGAGGAGTACGTGGACGCGGTCGACCTGCGCATCGAGCACATCCGGTTCTTCACCGAACTGCTGCGCCGCGACCGCAAGACCGTCGGCCGCATCGACGGCCGGTTCACCGGCTGGGACAAGGACTACGGCCGCGAGGAGATCTCCGCGGACCCGTCCATCGACGCGATCCTCGGCCCGTACGCGGCCTCGCTCAACCACTACCTGCACGCCGAGCTCGGGTACTCGAACGACCTGCCGTACGAGATCCTCTCGCGGGCCATCGAACAGTGGTCCTACAAGGAGTTCGAGGGCCGGCACGTCACCACCGCGGGCAAGCTCTCGGCGGCGATGCGGGCGAACCCGCACCTCAAGGTCCACGTCGCGTTCGGCTGGTTCGACGGTGCCACGCCGTACTTCGCGGCCGAGCACCTCCTCGCGCACCTGCAGATCCCGAAGGAGCTGACGGCGAACATCGAGTCGGCCTACTACCCGGCCGGGCACATGATGTACGTGCACGAGCCGAGCAGGATCCAGCAGTCCGAGGACCTGGCGAACTTCGTGCGGAACTCGTCCAACACGTGATCCTGGACCTGTCCGACGACACCGTCCTGCACGAGTTGTGGACGGTGCAGCGGCTGGCTTATGCCGTCGAGGCCGAGATCATCGGCTTCGACGGCATTCCCGCGTTGCACGAGACGCCCGCGGAGCTGAAGGCGTCCGGCGAGACGTTCCTCGGGCTCTACGACGAGGAAGGGCTCGTCGGCGCGGTGTCCTACGAGCTGGAGGGGTCCACTGTGGACATCTGCCGGCTCGTCGTGCACCCGCGGGCACACCGGCGCGGCATCGCGACCAAGCTGCTCGACGCGTTGCCGGACGGGCCGCAGACCGTCAGCACCGGCAGCAAGAACGAGCCCGCGCTCCGGCTGTACCGCAAGCGCGGGTTCGTGGAGACCGGCGAACGCGAGGTGGCTCCCGGCGTGTCGATCACCGACCTCGCCAGGGACAGCGCTTGAGCGAACCCGCGCCCAGGGAAGCGCGGGTTCGTCGAGCTAGGCCCACTTGGTGTCGGAGCAGTTCGCGTCCACGTAGTCGCGGACCAGCGCCGGATCGCCGGACGAGGCCTTCGCGGCCGCGTCCCGCACGAACTGGCGTCCTGCCGTGTCGTCCTCCGGCGGGTACCGGGTCACGAGGTGCTCGATGGCGTCGAGTGCCGTGGCCGCCTGCGCCTTGTCGTCCCGCAGAACCGCCGCGTCCCACGAGCGGTACCAAGCACAGGTGTTCACGACCGCCAGCGCCTGGCGCGCGAAGCCCTGCTCACCCTCGGCCGGTGCGGTCGCCTTGATCAGCGCGTCCAGATCAGGGTGAACATCGGCCGGCCACTTCATCGTCGAATGAAGTGAGCGAACCTCATCCGGATATCCCGCCGGCTCAGCGGCGCTCGCGCCACAACCCGCGACGAACAACAGCAGCAGGAAAACGAACCGCATTTGTCAGCTCACGTTCCACCGGACGTTGCCGTTCCACGTGTCCGTGGTGTTGCTGCCGTACGACTTCGCGGAAAGACAGAAAACGGTGCTCGCCCGGAAGCCGGAGCCGATCCGGACGTACGGCGTCGGGTCGGCGTTCTGCAGCCGCACCGCAGAGCCCTCGGCACCACCTGAGCAGCGGCGCCACTTGACGTCGATCTCAGGGCCGTCCGTCTTGCGCACGTAGATGTTGGAGCCGCCGACGGTCACCGTGCGCTGAGTGCCGTAGTGGACCCACTCGCCCTTCCGCAGATTTCCGGAAAGCCCGCTGTCGGACGCGCTGGCGGGCACGGCAGTGGCGACCAATGCGCCGATGATTCCGACTGCGACCAGGAACGTTTTCTTCATCGCTGTTTACTCCCCAGGCATCAGGAAACTGAACGCGATGAAAATTAGTGATCGGCGACCGACCGGGCATACCGCCGGAAGAGCAGCGGTCCACGCGCCGGAGTATTACTTGGTTAATCACCAACTAGGCCGAAGGCGTGACGGCAATCCACCACGTGGGCGACGCCGCACACGGTGAACGCTAGAAGGCCCAGCACAACGAAGGAAGAACCGCACTGACAGCGCGGCCCTTCCCGCGGATGAACTTCAGCCTTCCTTGCGGTGACGCTTCGCCGCGCGGACCTGTTCGCGCAGGCCCTTGCGCAGTTCCCGGCGCGTCCTCCAGCGGTTCCACGGGAAGACGTCGGGTTCGGCCTGGGCGAACTGACCGAGGGCCTCGATGCGCTGCTGGTACTCGCCGAACGCCTTGCGGTCGAGCTTGCCCGCCTTGCGCTTGTCCGCGTACATGAGCAGAACTTTGCTGACGGCGAGCTGCGTGATCATGGCGCAGTGTGCCTTGTGCGTCCGGCGGTCCACCCGGTGAGTCTGCGCCCGACCCGCTGGGCAGGCCATCACGCAAAAGAGGGGCCGCGCCCACCGGCACGACCCCTCCTCCAGCTGAAACCGACTCAGACGACCGAGCGCTCCTCGGCGAAGTGGCACGCGGCGGGGTGGCCCCCGTTGCGCGACACCAGCTCCGGCACCTCGGTGGCGCAGATGTCCTGCGCCTTCCAGCACCGCGTGCGGAACCGGCAGCCCGAGGGCGGGTCGATCGGCGAAGGCACGTCGCCCGTCAGACGGATGACGTCACGCCGGCCGCGCTGGGTCGGGTCCGGCACCGGCACGGCGGACAGCAGCGCCTGCGTGTACGGGTGCATCGGGCGTTCGTAGATCTCGTCCTCGGTGCCGATCTCCACGATCTTGCCGAGGTACATCACCGCGACGCGGTCCGACAGGTGGCGGACCACCGACAGGTCGTGCGCGATGAACACGTACGACAGGCCCATCTCGGACTGCAGGTCGCCCAGCAGGTTCATCACCTGCGCCTGGATCGAGACGTCCAGAGCGGACACCGGCTCGTCGCACACGATCACCTTGGGCTTCAACGCCAGCGCGCGGGCGATGCCGATGCGCTGGCGCTGACCGCCGGAGAACTGGTGCGGGTACCGGTTGATGTGCTCCGGGTTCAGGCCGACGATCTCCAGCAGCTCCTGGACCTTGCGCTGCCGGTCGCCCTTGGGCGCGACCTCGGTGTGGATCTCGTAGGGCTCACCGACGATGTCGCCGACCGTCATGCGGGGGTTCAGCGACGTGTACGGGTCCTGCAGCACGATCTGGATGTCGCGGCGCAGCTTGCGCAGCTCCGCACCCTTCATCGCGAACATGTCGCGGCCCTCGAAGCGTGCGAGGCCCGCGGTCGGCGGCTCCAGGCGCATCAGCACCTGAGCCAGCGTGGACTTGCCACAACCGGATTCGCCCACCACACCAAGGGTTTCGCCCTTGTTGAGCGCGAACGAGACCCCGTCGACGGCCTTGACGTGGCCCACGGTGCGCTTGAACAGCACGCCGACGCGGACCGGGAAGTGCTTGACGAGGTTCTCGACCTCGAGGATTGGCTCAGCCACGAGCGACAACCTCCTCCGCGATGTGGCACCGGCTGGTGCGGCCCATGCCGAGGTTGTGCACGGCGGGCACCTCGGTCGAGCACCTGTCGAACACGCGCGGGCAGCGCGGGTTGAACGGGCAGCCGGGTGGGATGTTGGTCAGCGACGGCGGCAGGCCCTTGATCGTCTTGAGCTCCTGGCCGCGCAGGTCCACGCGGGGCAGGGACTCCAGCAGCGACTCGGTGTACGGGTGCCCCGGCGCGCGGAACAGCTCGTAGACGTCGGCGTGCTCGACGATGCGGCCCGCGTACATGACCGAGATCCGGTCCGCGACGTCGGCGACCACGCCGAGGTCGTGGGTGATCAGGATCATGCCCATGTCGCGTTCCTTCTGGATCTCCGCCAGCAGGTCCATGATCTGGGCCTGCACGGTGACGTCCAGAGCGGTCGTGGGCTCGTCCGCGATCAGCAGCTCCGGGTCGAGCGCCAGCGACATCGCGATCATCGCGCGCTGCCGCATACCGCCGGAGAACTGGTGCGGGTAGTCCGAGACGCGACCCTTGGCGTTCGGGATCTTCACCTGGTCGAGCAGCTCGACCGCGCGCTTGCGAGCGTCCGCTTTGGACATCCCGCGGCGGACCTTGAGCTGCTCCTCGATCTGGAACCCGATGGTGAACACGGGGTTCAGGGCCGAAAGCGCGTCCTGGAAGATCATGGCGATGCCCTCGCCACGCACCTGACGCCGCTCTTCCGCCGACTGGGTCAGCAGGTCCTCACCGCGGAACTTGATCGAACCGTTGGTGATGAACCCCGGCGGAGTGTCCAGGATGCCCATGATCGTCTGGGCGGTCACGGACTTGCCGGAACCGGATTCACCCAGCACAGCAAGGGTTTCGCCCGCCGAGACGTGGTACGAAACGCCGTTGAGCACCTTCGCGACACCGTCGCGGGTGCGGAATTCCACGTGGAGATCCTCGACCTCCAGCAATGGCTGAGTCACAGGATTCCCCTAACGGGACTTGGGGTCGAGGGCGTCGCGCACGGCGTCGCCGAGCATGACGAAGGCCAGCACGGTGATCGTGACGAAGCCCGCGGGGAACAGCAGCATGTGCGGAGCCGACTGGAAGTAGTCGCGCGACTCCGAGATCATCACGCCCCACGACACGACCGGCGGACGCAGGCCGATGCCGAGGAACGCCAGCGTCGCCTCGGCGCCGATGAAGGCACCCAGGGCGATCGTCGCGTACACCAGCACGGGCGCCACGGTGTTCGGCAGCAGGTGCCGGAACACGATCCGCAGCGGGGACGCACCGAGCCCGCGGGCGGCCTTGACGTAGTCCTGCTGCTTCGCCACGAGCGTCGCCGAACGCATGATGCGCATGGCCACCGGCCACGACAGCACGGCGATCGAGAGCACCACCTGCGTGATGATCCGGAAGACGCCGGGGTTCTCCGTCGGGGCGTTGAGCGTCGTCAGGATGACGATCGCACCGAGCACGAACGGGATGCCGGCGAAGATGTCGCTGAACCGCGACAGCACGCTGTCGAGCCACGTCTTCGCGTAGCCGGCGATGATGCCGACGGTCGACCCGATCAGCACGGTCAGCAGGGTCGCGAAGATGCCGACGAGCAGCGACGCGCGAGCGCCGTGCATCGCACGGGCGTAGACGTCGTAGCCCTGCAGGTCGTAGCCGAACCACGCGCTGCCCGAAGGCGGCTGCAGCGACTTGTCGAGATCCGCGTGCCGCGGGTCGACCGACGTGAACAGCGTCGGCCAGATCGCCATCAGCACGATGATCGCGATGATCACCAGCGAGATGATGAACGTGGGCTTCGTGCGCAGCTCGCCCCACGCGTCGCTCCAGAGCGAACGCGGCTTCTTCTGCTTCTGCGACGAGTCGTCGACGTGGCTGAGCTGGTCGACACCTGCCGCCGCGGAGGCCTCGAGTCCGGCTCCACCGGACACGGATCCTGGGTCACTCATAGCGAATCCTCGGGTCGAGAACGGCGTACAGGAGGTCGACGATCAGGCTCATCAGCAGGTACACCAGCACCAGCAGGGTCACGATGCCCGTGACCATGATGCCTTCCTTCTCCTGGATGCCGCGGAAGATCAGGCCGCCGATGCCGTTGATGTTGAAGACGCCCTCGGTGACGATCGCGCCACCCATGAGGCTGCCGAGGTCGGTGCCGAGGAACGTGATCACCGGGATCAGCGAGTTGCGCAGCAGGTGGATGCCGACGACGCGGGTCGTGGGCTGGCCCTTCGCGATGGCCGTGCGCACGTAGTCGGCGCGACGGTTCTCCACGATGCTCGAGCGGGTCAACCTGGCCACGTAGGCCATCGAGAGACTGCCGAGCACGAAGCCGGGCAAGATCAGTTCACCGAACGTCGGATCGGAGCTGACCGAGGTGTCCATGAAGTCGAAGCCCTGCGGGCCGAGGTAGAGCCGCAGCACGAAACCGGTGACGAACACCGGCAGGGAGATCAGGAACAGGGTCGAGACCAGGACCAGGTTGTCCAGGAAGCCCTGCTTGCGCAGACCCGTGAGGACACCGGCGGTGATGCCGATGATCGCCTCGATGACCAGCGCGATGATGCCCATCTTGAGCGTGATCGGCCACGAGGTGGCGATCTGCTCACCGACGGACACGCCGTTGAAGGTGGTGCCGAAGTCACCGGTGATGAGGTTGCCGAGGTACTTGAAGTACTGGAGCAGCAACGGGTCGTTGAGGTTGAGCTTTTGGCTCATCTCCGCGATGTAGGCCGGATCGCACGGCCGCTGGCCGCACTTGCCCGCGAACGGGTCCTGCGGAATCGCCCAGACCAGGGCGTAGATCAGAAAGGTGGTCCCGAGGAAGACCGGTATCAGCTGCAGCAGACGGCGCAGCACATAGCGACCCATTAGGTCGGCTCCTTGCGTGGTGGGGGGCGCTCCTGATCCTGAACACCGCTCCGGCCCCACGCCCGTGAACGCTCGACGGACGCAGGGCCGGACGGGTCAATCAGAACTCAGGTGTTCGGCAATCAGGCCTTGACGCGGAACGACTCCAGAGCGCCCTGACGCTTGAACGACATCTTGGCGGCGAGCAGGTTCTTGGACCGGCCACCGATGCCCTTCTCGTTCCAGGTCGGCATGGAGGGCAGGTCCTTGGCGATGATGTCCTCTGCCTGCTGGTAGAGCTTGATCGCCTCGTCCTCGTTGGCCGTCTGGTCGGCCTTCTTGAGGAGCGCGTCGACCTCGGGCTTCGAGTAGTTCGAGTCGTTGGACGAACCACCCGTGCGGTACAGCGGGTTGAGGAAGTTCTCGATCGACGGGTAGTCGGCCGACCAGTCCGAACGGCTCATGCCGGTCAGCTGCTTGCCGTCGACGATCTGACGGAACGCACCGAAGTTGGTGGCACCGACGAACTCGCAGTCAACACCGAGCGTCTGCTTGATGCTGTTGCACGCCGCCTCGAGCGGCTCCTTGCGGCCACCGTCCTGGTTGGACTGGATGGTCAGCTTGCCGGTGAAGCCCGACTCCTTGAAGAGCTCCTTGGCCTTCTCGGGGTTGAACTTGCAGTACTCGCCGCAGGTGTCCGCGCGGTAGCCCTTGATGCCGGGCGAGACGAAGCTGGTGGACGGCACGTACGAGCCGGCCAGCACGGTCTTCGTGATCTGCTCCCGGTTGATGGCCATCGAGACGGCCTGGCGCAGCTTGACGTTCTGGTACGCCGGGATGTACTGCGGGAACGCGATCGCGCTCTGGCCGAGCAGGTTCGCGGTCACGACGGCGTCACCGAGGTCAGCCTTGTACTTCTCGCCGACCTTGGCCGACGGGGGCAGGGCCTCCATGAAGTCCAGCTTGCCCGCGACCAGGTCCTGGTACGCGGTCTCCTGGGAGGAGTAGATCTTGTAGTCCAAGGTCTTGAAGTGGACCTTGTCCTCGCCCTTGTAGTCGTCGAAGCGCTCCATCTTGATCAGCGCGTTCGGCGTGCGGGAGACGAACTTGAGCGGGCCGTTGCCGATCGGCTTGGCCTCGGCGGCCTTCGGGTCCGCGAAGAACGAGTCGGCCATCGGCGAGAACGGCGTGTAGCCGATCATCGTGGTGAAGACCGAGGTCGGGCCGTTGAGGGTGACCTTGAACTCGTAGTCGCCCACCAGCTCGAGGCCGGACATCTTGTCCTTGGCCGGCTTGGCGTTCTCGTCGGCCGGGTGGACGTCGTCGAAGCCCGCGATCGGGGCGAAGAACGATGCCGCCTGCTGAGCGTTCGGCGCGTACGCGGCCCAGTTCCAGGCGTCGACGAAGTTCTTCGCCTTGACCTCGGTGCCGTCGTGGAACTTCCAGCCCTGCTTGATCTTGATGTTGTAGACCTTGGCGTCATCCGACTTGATCGAGTCGGCCATCAAGTTGTAGGGCGCGCCGTCCTCGGTCTTGTAACCGACCAACCGCGAGAACAGCGAGTCGGTGACCTTGCCACCGCCGGCCTCGGTCGTGTTGGCCGGGAACAAGGTGCTCTTGGGCTCGGTGCCGTAGATGGACACCGTGCCGTCCGGGTTGTCCTTGCCATCGGTGGCGTTGGTGCTACCGCCACCGCCGCCGCATGCGCTGAGCGTCATGGCGAGCGCGGCTGGCAAAGCCACCCACGCAACCCGTGATCGCGACATCAGTCTCTCCCGCCTTTCCCCGGCGCCGCTCCGCAGATATTGCGTGCGCGCGCCTCCCCGGGAGGCCTCGTCCACCTCCCAAAACGTGAGAGGACGTTAACCGGGGCGTCCAGTAGTACGCGCATCGAAAGCGGTCACAAAGTCGTCACGATCACCTCAAGCCGACCTTAATTCGGCTCTAGACCAGCGAAAACGCGATGCCGTCGAGGATGTCGTGCTCACTGCACACGAGCGTGCGAATACCCGCGCGATTCGAGAGCTCCTCGGCAATCGCACGCAGAACCACAGCTCCACCGCAGATCACGTCCACTCGACCGGGGTGCATGGGCCCGAGCGAGGCACGCTCATCATGAGTCATGGAGAGGATACGGTCGGTGATTTTATGAACATTGTCAAGTGTGATCCTGCTGAGGTGAATATCGTCGCTGTTGTACACCTCCAGGCCTTGGACCAGGGCTGACAACGTCGTAACAGTGCCGGCGACGCCAATCCAGGTCTTCGCCTTCTCCACGGGCACCACTTCGAACGCTTCTTTGATCGCCGCGCGCGCAAACGCTTCCGCTTCGGCGATTTCCGCCTTCGAGGGCGGATCGGAGTGGATGAACCGCTCCGTCAGCCGCACGCACCCGATGTCCATCGACCTCGCGGCCTCGACCTCCGTGCCGCTGCCGAGGACGAACTCGGTCGAACCTCCACCCAAATCGGTGACGAGGAAGGATCCCTCGTTCGGGTCAAGATCGGCCACCGCACCGAGGTAGGACAGCCTTGCCTCCTCGTTCCCGGTGATCACCTCCGCGGGCGCGCCGAGGATCTCCTCGGTCATCCCGAAGAACTCGTCCCGGTTGCTCGCGTCGCGCGTCGCACTCGTGGCGACCATGCGTGCCGTCTCGACGCCCTTGCGTTGCATCGTGCGCGCGTAGTCGAGGAGGGCTTCCTTGGTCCGTTGGATCGCGTCGGGGTGCAACCGCCCGGTGGCGTCCACGCCCTGCCCGAGCCGGACGATCTTCATCTCGCGGTGCACGTCCCGCAGCCACGCGGTGCCGTCGTCGCGCTTGGTCACGTCCGCCACGAGCAGTCGGATCGAGTTGGTCCCGCAGTCGATGGCCGCAACCCGCGACATGATCACCCCTACTTCAGCTGCCGATACTCCTCGGCAAGCATGGCGTAGACGAAACAGTCGGCCCACTCGCCCTTGAAGAACTCGTGGTGCCGGAAGTGCGCCTCCCTGCGCATGCCCAGCCGTTCCATCAGCCGCCACGACGCCTCGTTGCGGACTTCGCACTCGGCGATGATCCGGTGCAGTCCCATCACCTCGAACCCGAGCCCGAGCAGCGGCTCGGTGGCCTCACGCGCGTAGCCCTTGCCCTGGAACTCCGGGTTGAAGATGTAGCCGACCTCGCCCTGGCGGTGTTCCGCGCTCAGCCACTTGATGTCGACCTCGCCGATCACGCGGCCGTCGAGCGTGACCGCGAACGCCAGCCACTGCCCCTCCTCGGCGATCTCGCGCTGGTTCACCCACTTCGCCAGGTTCTCCGCGGCCTCCGCGCGGGTGTACGGCTCGTTGTGGAGGTAGCGGTTGACCTCGGGGAGCCTCCGGTAGGCGAGGACGTCGTCGAGATCGGTGAGTTCGAACGGGCGGAGGGCGAGCCGGGCGGTCCTGATCGGGAAGTCAGGCTTGAGCACGCTCGTACTCCTCCGCGAGCAGCGCGTAGACGTAGCAGTCGCCCCAGGCGCGCTTGAACATCTCGGACTCCCTGAAGTGCGCCTCCCTGCGCATCCCGAGCCGTTCCATCAACCGCCACGACGGCTCGTTGCGCGGGTCGCAGATGGCCGTGATCCGGTGCAGTTCCAGCTCCTCGAACCCGATCTTGAGCATGGCCTCGGCTGCCTCACGCGCGTAGCCCTTGCCTTGGTGGGCGGGGTTGAGCGTGTAGCCGACCTCGCCCTGGCGATGTTGTTCGCTGACCCACTTGAGGACGACGTCGCCGATGACCTCGTCGTCCAGCACGACCGCCAGCACGAGCCACTGACCTTCCTCGGTCAGTTCGCCCATGGTCAGGCTCCGCTCGAGGCGCTCGGCGGACTCCTCCGGCGTGGCGGCCTCGCCGTAGAGGTAGCGGCAGACCTCGGGGTTCGAGCGGTAGGCGTGCAGGTCGTCGAGGTCACCCGGTTCGAAGGGGCGGAGGAGGAGACGGTCTGTTTTCAGCGGGTAGTCGGGGCGCACGCCTTCACAATGCCAAGGAACGCCGCCCACGCCTCACGATTTACGGCGAGGTGGGTGGCGGGGGCCTTGCTGTCGCGGATGCCGATGCCGTGACCGACCTCGACGCACTCGCTTCCAGTTGCGCTGTAGCTGCTCTTGCGCCAGGTCGACATCCGGTACGCCTCCTCAGGACAGCATGCTGTTGATCAGCCACCTCGATTCTTCCGCGTCCAAGGCGTCTCGATCCAGCCCTTTCAACGCGTCGGCGAAGGTGTCGAGCGATCCCTTGTCCTCCAGGAACAGTCCCGCGTTGTAGTTGTCGAGGTAGACAACTGGTTCGAACTTGTCGTACTCGAGCATCGTGAACGAGCTGGACAACCCTGCGTGCGCTCCGATGGCGGTCGGGATGATCCGGAAGGTGATGTACTGCCGCACCAACATCACGTTGATGTGGTTCAGCTGCGCCCGCATCACATCGGGACCGCCGACAGGCAACCGAAGCGACTGCTCGTGCACGTAGAACACGAACTGGCGGCCAGGTCTGAAGATCGCCTGCCGTTCGAGCTTCGCTCGGATCAGCGCATCGATGTCCGCTGGATTGATCCGCGGCCACTTCTCTGCAACTGCTCGGATGTAGCCGGCGATCTGCAGAAGGCCGGGGACGAGATTCATCGACCAAACGATGATCTTGCTGGCGAGGCGTTCCTGGTTGATCAGGGTCCGCAGTTGTTCCGGCACGCCGTCCTCAGGAAACTGCAGCCAGCCCTTCTCCCGTGACTCGCGGAAGAGGGTGAGCAGCCGCTCGACTTCAGCGTGGGGGACGCGACAGTAGGAGAGCAGCCGTACGACGTCGGCCTCGCTGACGCCGCCCTTGCCCTGCACCATGTCGGAGACCTTGGCCTCCTGCCAGTCCAAGAGCTCGGCGAGTTTGCGCTGGGTCAAGCCGCTCTGCTCGATGGCGTCACGGACGCCATTGCCGAACTCCCGGCCCACCACGCTTGAGTTGCGCTTCGGCATGCACAGAAGCTAGGAGACGAACTCCCCTTCGCTCCAACGTTTCTGCCCGAATCGCCCCGAACGAAGTACGACTTGGAATCGTTCCAACGCGACACCCCGTACTAGCTGGGCGTGCTCGTGATCAAGCTGCTCGAGGTCGGCTGGACCGAACTGCTGCCGGCGCTGCTGCTGTTGTTCGTCGAGGACTGCGAAGTCCCGGACGAGGACTGCGGCGGAGTCGACGGCTCGGTCTGCGGCGGGTTCGAGGACGGCGGCGTCGAGGACGGTGGGGTCGAAGACGGCGGCGTCGAAGACGGTGGGGTCGAGGACGGCGGCGTCGAGGACGGCGGGCACAGCGGGTTCGACGGGGTCGTGGTGGTCGGCGTCGTGGTGGAGGTGGACGTCGGCGTGGGCAACGGCGTCGGGCACTGCGGTCCGGACGGCGTCGACGGCGGCGTCGAGACCGGCGGGTTCGACGGGGTGTTGCCGTTGTTCGGCGGAGTGCCGGGGTTCTGCGGGTTGTTCGGCGCCGGGTTCTGCTGGTTGTTGCCGTCGTCCGGCAGCAGCGGCAGTGTGTCGACGTTCTCGCTGTACTGCTTGGCCCACTTGAGGACCGTCTCCACGTAGGTCGTGGAGTTGTTGTAGCGGAAGACGGCCTTGGCGCGGTCGGCCTGCTTCGTCAGGTCGCCGCCGCCCGCGCACAGGTAACGCCCGGCGCCGAGGGCTGCGTCGTAGATGTTGTTCGGGTTGACGATGCCGTCTTCGTTGAGGTCGCCGCTGAAGCTCGCCCACGTGGCGGGGATGAACTGCATCGGGCCGACCGCGCGGTCCCAGGCGGTGTCGCCGTCGAGGCGGCCTCCGTCGGTGTCGCGGATGGGAGCCACGCCGGGGCTGCCGTTGAGGACCGGGCCGAGGATCTTGGGGGTGGCGTCGCCGACGGCGTTCACGCGGCCGTTGTTGGCGTGGTTCGACTCGACCTTGCCGATGCCGGCGAGCAGGGCCCAGTCGAGGCGGCAGCCGGGCACGAGCTCGGCCATCTTGTCCTCGGCGCGGAGGTAGGCCTCCAGGACGACGCCGGGGATGCCGTGCTCGCTCGGGAAGTCGTCGATCAGGCCGGGGTCGTTGTCGAGGTCGTCATCGATGTCGCCGTCCTCGAGGTCGGCGATCAGCGCGGCGCTCAGCTCCTCGGAGAGCGGCAGCCTGCCGGACGCGCCGAGCTCGGCCGGGTCGAAGCGCAGGGCCCCGTAGACGTCGGCCTGGCCAAGGGCCACGTTGATGTTCTGGTGCTTGGAGAGGTTGACCCAGTCGACGAGCTTGGTGCCGACGATCATCGCCGGCGCGAGCATCGCAGCCAGCGCAGCCACGGCGAAGCCCTTTTGCCTGGGGCTCAGCGCCGATGGACCGCGCAGTTTGGCCATTGCCACGAATACTCACCTCTCGTGCGTCATCGCGGCGCGCCGTCCTGCAGTTACGGCGCTGCCCCCATCGCTGACCCGTTCCACCCTGCCCCACTCCTGAGACTAGGTGTACCCAAGACGGAGTGAAGCGTGCGTTCGGTTCCGTTGACTGTTAACTCAGGCTGAATCTAGGCGCAGTCGCCGGTGGGCCAGAGCAACTGCTCCTGCAAGAGTGCCAGGGCTTCGTCCCCCATGGGATTGACCCCGGGGCCCTTCGCGAGGGCATGAGCGACGTGCACGTGAAGGCACTTGACTCTGCTCGGCATGCCGCCCGCGGTGACTTGCGTGCCCAACGACTCGATGGCGTCCCTCTCCGCGAGGTACGCCTCGTGCGCCCGCAGGTAGGCAGCGGCGAGCTCTTCGTCCTCCGCCAGACGCTCCTGCTGCTCCTTCATCAGCCCGCCGCCTTCCAGCGTGCTGACCAGCGAGTTCAGCTTCGGGCAGGTCAGGTAGTACAGCGTCGGGAACGGCGTCCCGTCAGGCAGCCGCGGGTCCGTCTGCACGACGTTCGGGTGCCCGCTGGGGCACCGCGAGGCGATCGCACGTGTCCCGCGCGGCATGCGGCCGAGCTGCTGAGCGACCGTTTCCAGGTCAGCAGCACTTACTTGTGCGTCACCGATTCCCACAGTTCCTCGTACCAAGACCCTTGTGCCGCGGGCTTGCCCGACGGCCTCTCCGATTCAGTGTTGCGACTCTCGTCACCCGGCAGTTGCACGATGTACGGCGTCTCGCCCGGTCGCACCCAGTGCAGCCGTTTGCGTGCCTCGATCTCGACGTACGCCGGGTCGTTCAGCTGCGCCTTCCGCTGTTCCAGAGCGGCGACCTGCTCACGCAGCTTCTGTTGCTCCGATCCCACGTCACGCAGCTCGTCGCGCTGCGAGAGGTAGGTCCGCAACGGGACCGCGATGCTCAACGCCAGTGCGCACAGCACCATCGCGAACATCGCGGCCCGCCGCGTACCGGTCATGCCGAACGCGCCACCCGTGCCGTCACTACGACGCGATGGCGCCTTCGGACGTGGTGGCTTCCGCGCGCGCGTAGGCCGCGCCTCCCGCTCTTCGCGGGGGCGACGGGGACGACGCGCGCGCTCGGCCATACCTCAGCTTCTCAGCTCTCCGGCGTGTAGCGCGGGAACGCGAGCTCACCGGCGTAGCGCGCCGCGTCACCGAGCGACTCCTCGATGCGCAGCAGCTGGTTGTACTTCGCGGTGCGCTCACCACGGGCCGGCGCACCGGTCTTGATCTGACCGGCACCGGTCGCCACCGCCAGGTCGGCGATGGTGGTGTCCTCGGTCTCGCCAGAGCGGTGCGACATCATCGACTTGTAGCCGTACGACGTGGCCAGCGAGACCGCGTCCAGCGTCTCGGAGAGCGTGCCGATCTGGTTGACCTTCACCAGCAGCGCGTTGGCGGCGCGGCGGGAGATGCCCTCCTCCAGGCGCTCCGGGTTCGTGACGAACAGGTCGTCGCCGACGATCTGGACCTTCTCGCCCAGCTCGGCGGTCATCTGCACCCAGCCGTCCCAGTCGTCCTCGGACAGCGGGTCCTCGATGGACACCATCGGGTAGTCGCGCACGAGCTCGGAGTAGTACCCGATCATCTGCTCGGCGGACCGCTTGTTCTTCTCGAACGTGTAGGCACCGTCGGAGAAGAACTCCGTGGCGGCCACGTCGAGCGCGAGCGCGATGTCGCGGCCCGCCCGGTAACCGGCCTTCTCGATGGCCTCGAGGATCAGGTCGAGCGCGTCGCGGTTGCTGCCGAGGGACGGCGCGAAACCACCCTCGTCACCCAGACCCGTGGCGAGTCCCTTGCTCTTCAGCACGGACTTCAGCGCGTGGTAGACCTCGGTGCCCCAGCGCAGGCCCTCGCGGAACGTCTCCGCGCCGATCGGCGCGATCATGAACTCCTGGATGTCCACCTCGGTGTCGGCGTGCGAGCCACCGTTGAGGATGTTCAGCATCGGCACCGGCAGCACGTGGGCGTTCGGTCCACCGATGTAGCGGAACAGCTCCAGGCCGGAGCTCGTCGCCGCCGCCTTCGCGACCGCGAGGCTCACGCCGAGGATCGCGTTGGCGCCGAGACGCCCCTTGTCCGGCGTGCCGTCCAGGTCCACGAGCTTCTGGTCGACGATGCGCTGCTCGACGGCCTCGATGCCCACCAGCTCCGGGCCGATCTCGTCGAGCACAGCGGTGACCGCGCGCTCAACGCCCTTGCCCAGGTACCGCTTGGCGTCGCCGTCCCGCAGCTCCACCGCCTCGTGCTCACCGGTAGAAGCACCCGACGGAACAGCAGCACGCTCCAGCGTGCCGTCGTCCAGCGCCACCTCGACCTCGACGGTGGGGTTGCCGCGCGAGTCCAGGATCTCGCGTGCTCCGACCTGCTCGATGACCGCCACTTGCGCTCCCTGTTTCTCCTGCGTCTCGTCTCGCGACGAGCCTACTTGGGCCAGGTGACCGGCCGGGGCTCGCCACCTGCACATCACAGTGGGCCACGCGTGCCGATCAACTGAATCGTGCCAGACGCGTTCCGTGCTGAACACGCCTGATCGGTCAGGGCCGGTCGAGGCGTTCGGTGACCCAGCTGATCTCCGAGCTCACCAGCCCGAACTCGCTCACCACCGCGTCACGAGTGCTGTCGAGATCAGCGGCCGAGTCGACGTACACGGTCGTTCCTTCGAACGTCGCGTCGGTGTACCTGATCAGGCCCGCGATCCCGAACGACGCCTTCACCACGGCCAGCTTCAGCGGTCCGAGACCGTCCATCTGGTCGACGAAGACGAGTCCGAACTTCTTCGACAGTTCCTCCGGGCTGAACAGCATCAAAAGGAGCGGAGAGTTTCCGCTCGTCGGCCATCCGAAATCGGGCAGCTGCTCAATCGCCACGCCACACCCCGGATCCACGTGTCCGCGCACTGCATGGATTCATCGAAGGCTCAGTGCGCTTCAACGGCGGCAGGCAGGTCCGACAGCTCGGCGATGTCCTCGGCGACCAGCGGGCGGTCATAGATCACGACGTCGTCGATGCCACCACTCCAGTAGCCGTCCGGGTTGCCTTCGTGCATGCCTCGACCGACGACGAGCTGACCGGACGCATCCCACGGCGTCTCATGCCTGGACGCGCCCTGGTCGACACCGTTGACGTAGAGCCGGACCTCCTTGGACACCCCGTCGTAAACGCCGATCAGCCGGGTCCACGCACCCGTCTCGGCCGGTAGGACCGATGCGACCGAGCTTTCCGCGGCACCGTCAGCGTCGGGGCCGGGGAGGGCGAACACCCACTTGTCCGACGAGGGCGAGTACTCCAGCGCGAACCCGCTGCGGCGGTCGCCGTCCTGGCTGACCGCGGTGAATCGGTCGCCCTTCTGGTCGAGCTTCACCCACGCCGCGACGCTGAAGCTCCGGTCGGTGCGGACGCCGAAGTCCGAAGTGGACAAAGTGCCCTGCTGCGCCCGGTCCAGCTGGGCGGCCTCGCCGTCACGGCCGGAGATCCAGGTGACACCGTTCTCAGAAGCGGCCATCGGGTGCAGGTTGTCCACGACGTCGTCACCGTTGCCGTCGAGCAGCCACCGGCCCGCGGACGGACGCAGCTGCTCGACCAGGAACTGGTACCGAACCGGCTGCCCGGCGTTGACGTTTCCCGCCCTGTCGACACTCTGCACGTACAACGTGTTGAAGCCCGCTCGCCGCGCGGTGACGTTCACGGTCACCCCACCACCGAACTGGTCGGCGGCGACGTAGTTCGCCGGCGGGTTCTCGTAGCCGTAGTAGAAGCCCTTGACGTCGGCGACGTTGTTGGCGTTGAAGGTGAACGCCCCGGTCATGCTGGTGCCGCCGTGGAACTCGCCGTCGTCGGGGAAGTCGGTGGAGGAGACCAGCGGCGGCCGGTCGGGCCGCACCGTGTCCACCTCGAACTCGCACGGCCCGGAGCGGTCTGACGACTCGTGGTTGTCACTGGCCTCCGCGCTGAAGGTGTACTTCCCACCGTGGACGAAGGTGCCCGGCGGCGGACTGACGCGCGCGATCTCGCCGTTGGGCACGCTCCCGACGCTCACTGACCCCGTGTCGCCACTCCCGACGGGACCCCAGTGGAAGCGGGCGTTCAGGAGCGGGTTCGCACTGCCGTCATGGTCGGTCAGGCGAGCGCTGAAGATCGGGGTGGCGGTGCGGATGAAGGGCCGGGCGTCGCCGACCGCGCAGTCCACGCCGTCGACCTTCAGCTCGCTCGGCGCGTCCGGCCTGGCGTTGGAGCCCGGAGCAGCCTGTGCCGGGACGCTGCCCAGGCCCAGTGCTGCGACTGTGAATGCTACTGACAGAACCTGCGGCACGCGCGCATGCGCATGCCGCGTCGCGGAACGACGCGACATTCTGCACTTCCCCCCAAGTTGGCCAAACCCCCGTTAGCGAGAGCCAGCTTCAGGCAACACCGAACCGGCGACAAGAGGCCGATCGGCCTAACAGAGGGTCACGGCGACCAACTGTGAGTAACACGCGCGTGCACTCATGGACTTGCCTTCAGCAGGCTCTCAACGGCGCGCGGCAGCACCTTGGGCAAGAACTCCCTCGCCGGAGCCTCGCCACTCGTGAAGACCGCGATCGTCATCACCACGTCCCCGCGCACGAGGAACGCTTCACAGATCCAGGCGCCCTCGCGCCGGTCAGGAACGCTGTGGCAGAACGCGTACGAACCATCAACGCCAGGAAGCTCAGGTAGCTCAGCGTCGGCCTTGACCGTCCGCAACGGCTTGTTGATCGTCCCGATGTAGGTCTGACACGAACGAGCCTTGGTACGCACGGTGTCGAGGACTTGGGCACCGGTCACCCCGATCAGCGCGTACACGTCCTGCTCGACGACCCTCAAGCCCATCCACACCCGCTTGCGTGAGGTGGAGACGCCGGTGTCGACCCGAGCACCCAGGCACACCTCACTGAGCTTGCCATCCGTGTTGCCGACCTCATCCGTCAGCGCCGGCCGGTCCAGCAGGAACTTGGTGCCGAATTCGTTGAAGGTTTCCGGTGCCATCAGCGCCGCCTTCACCTTCGGTTCCAGCGCTCGGACCATGTCCGGCGTTGACGCCGTGGACGTGGTGGTTGGTGCGGAGGTCGCAGGCGGCGGTTCAGCGGGTGCAGGTGTGCAGGCTGTGAGCGCGACCAAGCAAACGGCTAGAACGAAACGCATGACCTTCCCCCAGGTCGACACCACGACATCAGCGGTGGTCAGGTGAGCGTGACCGGCAGGTGCTTGATTCCGTTCTGGAAGTTCGACCTCAACCGCGCGATCTCCCCGTCGAGCCGCAACATACCCGGCAGGTCCAGCACGGCGTCGAAGATCGCCCGCATCTGAGCCCGAGCCAACTGCGCCCCAAGACAGAAGTGCGGCCCGTGCCCGAAGCTCAGGTGATCAGCCTCCCGCCGCCCCACGTCGAACCGATCAGGCTCGGTGAACACGAGCTCATCCCGGTTGGCCGACGAGAACCAGACGACGACCTTGTCCCCGGCCTTGATCTCCACCCCGCCCAACGACGTGTCCTGCACGGCCGTGCGCCGGAAATGCATCACGGGCGTCCACCACCGCAGCATCTCCTCGACGGCGGTGGGCAACAACGAACGGTCAGCACGCAACCGCGCGTATTGGTCCGGGTGTGAAAGCAGCGCGATCATGCCGCCGGGGATCCCGTTGCGGAGGGTTTCGTTGCCCGCCACGGAGAACAGCCAGAAGAGGTTCTCGAACTCCTCGAGAGAGATGTCCTCGGACATGAGGTTGCTCAGCACATCATCAGAGGGATGCGCACGCTTGTACGAGCCCAACGCGTGCGCATAGGCGTAGAGGTCCGGCATACCGTCACGTGCACGCGGATCGCGGCCATCGGACGGACGCAGTTCCAACGCCGCCAACGCCATGTCGGTCATGCCGACGGTCGAGCTGGAGGACAGCGCGTATTCGGTGTCCTGGAAGCCGATCACGCGGTTGCTCCAGTCGTAGAGCAGCGCGCGGTCCTGCCGGGGCACGCCGAACACGTCGGCCAACATCAGCAGCGGCAGATCGGCTACGTCGGCGGCGAAGTCGCCAGACAGACCAGCGATGATCGAGCGGGCGTTCGAGCGGATCCCGTCCTCCAGCCTGGCGACCGCGCGAGGGGTGAAGGCGCTGGTCAGCAGGCGGCGCAGCCGGGTGTGCGAGGGCGGGTCCTGGTTGAGCATCATGCGTTGGACGTACTTCAAGTCCTCAGGCAGAGGGTCGCGGATCTGGGTGGCGCCGCGGAAGGACGAGAAGACGGCGGGTGAGCGCAACACGGTGCGGACGTCGGCGTGGCGGAAGACTGCCCAGAAGTCGTCGATGCGCACGACGTTCTTTTCGCGCAGCCGGGTGAGTGCGTCGTGCGGTACGCCCGAGGTATACGTGTCGGGGTCGACGATCAGGTCGGCATCGGTCCGCATAGAACGGGATTCTGACGTGCTTCATGTCGAACGTGGTGGAAACGGGCCGTTGCTGGTGCTGTTGCACGGCCTGGGCGCGACCGGTGAGGTGTGGCAGGACGTCGTGAGCGAGTGGAAGGGCAGCTGGCTGGTGCCGGACCTGCCTGGTCACGGCCGCAGCGGACCCATCGCCAGGTACTCGTTCGGCTCGCTCGCATCGGCCATCGCGGACGTCATCCCGCGCGAGCCCGTCACGGTCATCGGGCACTCGCTGGGTGGTGTGGTCGGGCTGGCGCTGGCGAGCGGCTGGTTCGGCGTCGACGTCACCACGTGCGTCGGGGTCGGGATCAAGGTCCAGTGGACGGACGAGGAGCTGGAGAAGGCCGCGGCGCTCGCCGCCAAACCGGCCAAGGTCTTCGCCACCGAAGAAGAAGCCGTCGAGCGGGCGTCCAAGATGGCCGGCGTGAAACTCCGGCACGGGGTGTCCGAAGTGGACGGCGGGTGGGCGCCGAGCCTGGACATGCGGGCGTTCGGGGTGGGGCGGCCGGACATGCCGGGGCTGATCATGGCGGCCGAGGCCGAGATCGTGCTGGCGGCGGGTGAGAACGACCCGATGAGCCCTCAGGAGCACCTGAAGGAGTTGGTGCCCGAGCCGGTGATGTTCCCCGGCGCGGGCCACAACGTGCACGTCGAGTCGCCCTCGTCCCTGCACACCGTGCTGGCTCAGCTGGCCACGTAGCCGCCGTCGGCCGTGAGGACCGCGCCGGTGACGTAGCTCGCGCGGTCGGAGGCCAGGAACACCACCGCGTCCGCGATCTCGTCCGGCTCGCCGACGCGCCTCAGGGCGGTGAGGTCGGTGATCGTCTCGAACAGCTCGCCGGCGCCCTGGATCGCGGCGTCGGTGGCGATCGGGCCGGGTGCCACGGAGTTGACGCGGATGCCGGCCGGGCCGAACTCGGTGGCCCACGAGCGGGTCAGCGCGTCCATCGCGGCCTTGGAAGCGTTGTAGACGGAGCCGACCGGGGTGCCGATCACGGCGGCGATCGAGGAGACGTTGACGATCGAACCGCGACCCTTGGCGACCATCGCGGGCACGAGGGCGGCGGTGAGGAAGTAGGTGCCGCGCACGTTGACGTCGAACACCTGCTGGTAGCCGTCGAGGGACTGCTCGGGGGTCGGCGAGAACGGGAAGATGCCCGCGTTGTTCACGAGCACGTCGACCTCGCCGACTTCCTCTGCCAGCTTGCGGACGTCGTCGATGTTCGCGACGTCGGCGACGATGAAGTGGCCGGTCCCGCCGGCCCGCTCGATCAGTTCGACGGTCTCCTTGCCCAGTTCGGCGCGACGGCCGCTGACGTAGACGGTGGCACCCGCCTCGGCGAGCTTGACCGCGATGGAACGGCCGATGCCCGAGGTGGCTCCGGTGACGAGTGCCTTCTTGCCTTCGAGTTCCTTGGTTGACATGTCTACGAACTTGCCGAGCGCAGATCGTCATGCCATAAATTCGGGATGAATCAGCTGGTCAGAACCGGTGCGCGCCAGCCGAAGTACATCCGCACGAACCGCGGCAGGCGGTAGCGGCCGAGCACCAGCGGTTCGATCAGGTGCACGTCGGCCAACGCCTCCAGCACGTACTCGATCGCTCCCGGCTCGACCCCGGCCATCTCCGCCGCCGCGCAGATGTCGATCACGTCGGTCTCCCGGCGCGAGAAGCACTGCAGCAGGTGGCGTTCCTGGTCGGAGAGCTGCTGCTCCGCCTTGATCATCGGGGCCAGCACGGCCTGGCAGTCGGACGGGATGGCACTGCCGAGCTGCGTTTCCCGTTCCATCTGGGCCAGCAGCATTGCGACGGTCCAGTGCGGGCGGCCGGTGAGCTTGCCGCCGAGCACGCGGATCGGGTTCGGCAGGTGCGAGACGCGGGACAGCACTTCCTCGGCGACGTCCGCCTCGGCGTCGACCCGCGCCGGCTCGAGAACCCTCCGGAAGAACTGGCGGGCCTCGTCCTCGGTCAGCCCGGCGAGCTTCAGCCAGGTCACGCCCGGCAGCGCGTTCAGCCTGCGCACACTCGTCAGGATCATGGCCGAGCCCGGCGTGTGCAGGTCCGCGAGCCCGGCGGGATCGACGACGTCGTCGACCACGATCAGGAACCGCTTGCCGCGCGCCTTTTCCCGCCACAGCGCGGCTTTGTCGCCGTGCGGGTTCTCGACGCCGACCGCGCGCAGCAGCTCGTTCGCGACGTCGTGGGACCGCACGAAGATCTGACCGTCCGGGAACTGGTGCTTGGCGAGGTGTGCCACGTGGGTCGCGAGCGCGGTCTTGCCGCTGCCCTGCATGCCGGTGATGCCGACGGTCTGCGGCAGCGTCCGCAGTGCGGCTGCGATCTCCACGGTGCGGCCGGTGAAGTCGGGCAGGCCGGGCGGCAGCTGTTCGGGGCTGCGGGCCAGTTTCAGGTCGCCCTTGAGGATCTGCGCGTGGATCTTGCGCAGCTCCAGGCCTGGTTCGAGGCCGAGGTCGTCGTTCAGGAGCGCGCGCACCTGGTGGTACTGGTCCAACGCCTCGGCCTGCCTGCCCTCACGGAACAGAGCCTGCATCAGCAGAGCGCGCGGGCGTTCCCGCAACGGGAAGGCCGCGACGTGCTTCTGCAGTTCGAGGACGTCCAGCTCGCGTTCGAGCAGGGCTTCGCGGCAGTGCAGCCGCTCGTTGCCGATCCTGACGCGCTGGGCCTCGAAGTAGGTGCTGGTCAGGCCCACGAGCGGTTCGTCGCGGCAGTCGTCGAAGAGCTCGGCCCGCAGGGTGTAGCCGCCGTCCTTGGACTTCAGGTCCAACTCGGGGATCGCCTTGCGGATCTTGTACATGTACGTCCGCAACGCCATCACGGCGCTCGGCGTCGGGTCGTCCCAGACCATGCCGATCAGCTGGTCGTTGCTCAGGCGGATGCCGTTGTTCAGCAGCAACGCCGCCAGCACCGCGCGCTGCTGGCGCGGGCCCAGGTCGATCTCCTCTTCGTCGCGCCAGGCTCGTACCGGACCCATCAGTGAGAAGCGCAGGCTCATGCAACAGCACAACGTCCGCGGGCATTCCCCGCTTCCCGCGGCTCACGGACGGGTCGGCAACGGGCGCGGCTCGATCACCTGCTTCATGACGATCGTCGAGGTCAGGCCACGTACGCCGGGCAGCTTGGCGAGCGTCTCCTCGTACAGCCGCTGGTACGACGCGAGGTCCGCGGTGACCACGCGCAGCAGGTAGTCGGGGCTGCCGAACAACCGCTGCGCCTCCACCACGTTCGGCACGTCGATCAACGCCCGGTCGAAGTCGTCCATGCACTCCAGCCGCAGCTTGGCGAACACCAGCGCCTCGAAGCCGAACCCGATCGCGGCGGCGTCCACCACGGCCCGGTAGCCGCGGATCACCCCGGCGCGTTCCAGCTCGCGCAGGCGGCGCTGGCAGCGGGAGATGCTCAGCTGCACCTTGTCGGCCAGGTCGGTGACGGTCAGCCGGCCGTCAGCCTGCACCTCAGCAAGAATCTTGCGGTCGATGGCGTCCATGCAGCAAAGAATGGCAAACACTTCCTCCGCCGACTCTCCTAGCTTTGCCCAATGAACCCGTTACGTCAGCTTTCCCTGGACCAGCTGAGGCAACGCACGAGCATGAAGTGGCGGTACTACCCCGAGGACGTGCTGCCGGTGTGGGTGGCCGAGATGGACGTGCTGCTCGCCGAACCGGTCGCGCGGGCGATCACCGAGGCCGTCGAGCGAGGTGACACCGGCTACCCCAACGGCACCGCGTACGCCGAGGCGCTCGCCGAGTTCGCGAAGAAACGCTGGGGCTGGGCGCCGGCGGTGGAACGGACCGCGATCGTGCCCGACGTGATGCTGGGCGTCGTCGAGATGTTCCGGCTGGTCTCCCACCGCGACGCGCCCGTCGTGGTCAACTGCCCGGTCTACCCGCCCTTCTACCAGTTCATCGAGTCGCTGGGACGGACTGTCGTCGAGGCTCCGCTCGGCGAAACCTGGCGGATCGACTTCGCCGCGCTGCAGGACGCGTTCGTGCGCGCCGGCGAAGGCGCGGTCTACCTGTTGTGCAACCCGCACAACCCGACCGGCACCGTCCACACCGCCGCTGAACTCGACGAAGTCGCCGAACTGGCGCGCAGGCACGGAGTTCGCGTAGTGGCGGACGAGATCCACGCGCCCCTCACGACCGCGGACTTCGTGCCGTACCTCAGCGTCGCGGACGACGGGCTGTCGGTGATGTCGGCCACCAAGGGGTGGAACCTGGCCGGGCTGAAGGCGGCGCTCGCGATCGCGGGTCCGGACGCCGCCGAGGACCTCGCGCGGCTGCCGGAAGAGGTCGGCCACGGCCCCAGTCACGTCGGGATCATCGGCCACACCGCGGCGTTCCGCGACGGCGGCGACTGGCTGGACGAGCTGCTGGCCGGGCTCGACGAGAACCGGCGCCTGGTGACCGATCTGCTGGCCGCCGAGTTGCCCGCGGTCCGCTACCAACCCGGCGAGGGCACCTATCTGGCCTGGCTGGACTGCCGCGGGCTGGGCCTCGGCGACGATCCCGCCAGGACGTTCCTGAAGCACGGCAAGGTGGCGCTGAACTCCGGACTCCCGTTCGGCACCGGCGGCGCGGGGTTCGTGCGGATGAACCTGGCGACGTCGCCGGAGGTGATCACCGAGGCGGTTCGCCGGATGGCCGTCGCGTGGAACGAAACCTCGTCCTGAGTGGTCCTGCCTGGTAGTCCTGGACAGCGTGCGGATCAAACCCGGCTTCGCGGTCACCACGGTGCTCGTGTGGGCCTCCGGCTATCCGGTGGGCGCGCTCGCCGTGGCCGTGGCTCCCCCGTTCCTGATGACCACGATCCGGTTCGCGCTGGCCGCCACGCTGATGGCGCTGGTAGCCCTGGTGAGCAGCGCCCCGTGGCCGCGGGGACGGCCGCTCGTCCACACGTGCGTCGCGGGGCTGCTCGTGCAGGCGGGCCAGTTCTCCGGTGTTTACCTGGGACTGCGGCTGGGCGTGCCGGCGGCGGTGACGGCGTTGGTCATTTCGTGCACGCCGGTGCTCACGGCCGTTGTGGCCGCTTGGGTGTTCCGTGTCCGAATTGGACTCAAGCAGCTGCTGGGACTCGCGCTCGGCATCGCCGCGGTGCTGGCCGCGCTGTGGGACCGGCTGGGATCGTTCGGGTCCGGCGCGGTGTTCACCGTGCTGGGCATGCTCTGCTTCGTCGCGGGTGGCGTCTACCAGCAGAAGTTCTGCCGGGACACGGACTTCCGCAGCGGCAACGCGGTGCAGCACGCCGTGTCGGTGCCGGTGGTCGGGCTGCTGGCGCTGACCGAGAGCGCCGGGGTGACGGACTGGCCGCAGCTGTGGCTGACGCTGGTGTTCCTGGTGCTGGTGAACTCGATGGGCGGGGCGTCGCTGTTCCTGGTCGGGGTGCGCGACGGCGGTGCGGCGGCGATGACCACGCTGTCCTCTGTGGTCCCGTCGGTGACTGCGCTGATCGCGTGGCCGTTGCTGGGACAGGCGCCGACGACCGGCGTGGTGGCCGGTCTGGTGCTCGGGTTCCTCGCGTGCTGGCTCGGGACCGCCACCCCTTCGAGTTCTGTCGCCCGGACGGCAGTCGAAGAACGGCCGAACGCTGGGTAACGTTGATCGAATGACGGACAGCACCTTCGAGGCGTTCCGGAAGGCGGAGGCTTTGATGGCCCAGCGCAGGCCGCTGGAGGCGCTGCGCGAGCTGAAACAGGTGCTGGCCGAGGCCGGGGAAGCGCCTTCCGTGCAGCTGCTCGCGGGCCGGGCATATCTCGGGTCCGCCCAGCTCAACCGGGCGGAAGAGGCGTTCCGCAAGGTTCTCGACCTCGACCCGAGCGACCACTACGCACGGTTCGCGCTGGGCAAGACCCTGCAACGGCTGGCCCGGCTGCCCGAGGCGTTGGCCCAGCTGAGGATGGCTGTCGCGATGAACCCGTCACCCGAGTACCAGGAAGCTCTCGGCGAGGTGCGCGCCCGGATGGCCGTCGAACGGGACCGGTGACTGTCCACTGAGGACCGTTTAGCACGTTGCTCCATATGGACGCATGCTCAGCGGTGAGTGAGCGACTAAGTTCTCTTTGAGGCCACCATGGGGGCCGCACTGGATCTGGGGGGATCTGACAACCGTGAGCGCGGTTTGCGCTGCCCTCGTTCTGGTGTGCTGAAACGGCCGCGAACAGAGGGGTTTTTCGCAGTGAAGATGGTCAAGCTCTCGGCATTGGCGGCGGTTGCCGCCACCGCAGCACTGCTGGCGTCGACCACGCCGTCACTCGCGCAGGGGCAGAGCAGTCCCTCCGCGATCACGCCTGAGGTCAAGGCGTTGATGACAACTCAGGACAAGCTCCACAAGATCGCCGACCGGTTCGAGAGAGGCAACGGCTTCGGCGGTCTCTTCGTCGACGCCGGCAGCAAGACGCTGAACGTGTACTGGAAGGGCAAGGCCCCGGCCAAGGTCACGGCGGCCGCCGCCGTCGCCAAGGCGCAGGGCCTCACCGTGAAGGTCCACTCGGCGAGGTACTCACAGGCGGAGCTCAAGGCCGAGGCCTCGCGCATCGTCAAGAGCAACCCGGCGATCCAGAGCATCGCCGCCAAGTACGATGGCAGCGGCCTCGCGGTCAAGCAGGCGGCGACGGGCTTCTCGGCGAAGTCCGCCGTCCCGAGCTCGGTCGCGGTCGAGGTCGAGACCGGCGCCGTCGAGCTGGCCGCGTCCCGGCTCGTCGACTCGTCGCCGTACAAGGGCGGCGCGTACATCGTGAACCGCAGGGACGGCGTGGCGCAGGGCTCGTGCAGCTCCGGCTACACCGTGGTCGACAACGCCACGGGCGCCGACAAGCTCCTGACGGCCGCGCACTGCGGTGCCCTCGGCACTTCGTACACCAACGGCGCCGGCGAGCCCGTCGGCCAGATCACCAGCCGTTCGGTGGCGTCGGACAGCGAGATCATCAGCCTCGTCGGCACCGGAACGGGCCAGGCTCGGGTGTGGATCGGCGACTCGATCCAGACCGAGTCGAACCAGTACGGCCTCGACGTCATCGGCTCCTCGGCGACGATCGCCGGCGACTGGCTGTGCGACTCGGGTTCGTACTCCGGCACCATCTGCGACATCCGTGCGATGAACGTCGGCCTGACCGTCTGCCTCACCAACTTCGGCTGCGTGAACAACTCGGTCGAGGCACTGCACCAGGGCGGCTACAGCGCCGGCGGCAACGGCGACAGCGGCGGCCCGATCTTCTCGGTGCAGCAGCCCGGTGACAAGCTCGTCGCCCGCGGCACGCTGACCGCGATCTCGGTGGCGGCGGCCGACCTCCGCCAGTGCAGCGGTGTGCCGGCGGGCAACGGCCGCCAGTGCTCGCAGCGGATCATCTTCCCGGACGTCACGGCCCAGATGGCCGACCACAACTTCCGGATCAAGACGATCGCCTGACCTGGCTCGAACAAACGGGCCCGCGTCCTCCGTGGACGCGGGCCCGCCTGTTTTCACATCGCTAGTGTCCTGAGTCGCAAGTTCGCAGCCAGTCATCCCGTCTGGCTGGGTGGCGTCTGCAAGTACCGCCAACTCTTGATCAAATCGCCTGTAACT
>NZ_JBSGXZ010000019.1:0-139705 GCF_053610285.1 Lentzea sp. NPDC054927 | reverse complement strand
CGGACCGCACCACCCACGCAACGCAACTCCGCCCAACGCAACAGGCGTGCCATCAACCCGCGTGTGGCGTGGACCCCCAGATCAGATTGGCGGGGGTCTGGGGGCAGCGCCCCCAGGAAACGCACGCAACAGGACTCGCCGCCCGCAAGGTGACCACCCTCAAAGCCCGCGGACCAGCAAAAGCCGCGTCACCACCGCCCAAGCAACAACGCCCCGCCACCCACCAGCGCAGCCGCACTAACGACCCCGAACAACGAAACCCACCCCAAAGCCGGCACCCCGGTCAACCAAGCCAGCTGATCGGCATCACTCCGAGGCGCCTGCCTCCGCCACCTCTTGACCTGCAACTCCCACACCGGCCGCACCCCACCAAGCAGCAAAAACCAAGCAAACACGTACGCAGCAACGTCCCGAACCTCAGCCGAGGCGTAGAACGACACCACCAGGAACGCCCCACCGGTGACGATGATCGACAACACCCCGAACACGTTGCGAATCATGATCAACATAGCCGCGAGAAACCCGATGCTGATCCACAGCATCAGCTGAATCTGCTCGTTGGTGATCAACACAGCCGCCCCGAACCCGAGCAACGACGGCGCGACATACCCGGCCAGCGCGGTGAACACCATCCCAGGCCCGCGAGGCTTCCCCCGCGACACAGTGAGCCCACTGGTGTCGGAATGCAGCTTGATCCCGCTCAACCGCCGCCCGGTCAGCACAGCGACCAACGCATGCCCACCCTCGTGAGCAATCGTGATCACGTTGCGCGTAACTCTCCAGATCCCGTGCAACGCGACAGCCAGGAACGCGGCCAGCGCGGTTCCCCACGTGATCAGCACTTCATGGGTGAGCAACTCAGAAGGCATCGCCACATCGAAACAGACGCCCTGTTAGAGCCGCATGTGGGCTCCAAACAGGGCGTCTGCACCGGACAGGGGGACCATCCGGGGGCCGAACAGCACTCGTGGTGCTCAGATCTGCCTAATGCTTGATCTTGTCCTTGCTCACTCGCTCGGTCTTCGGGTCGACGACCGCCTGCTCCTTGGTGATCGGCTCCCGCTCCCGCGGACTGACGGTCGGATCCATCTCCTCGATCCGGTGCTCACGGGTGTCGCCGCCACGGCTGTCACCAATTCGGCTGTCACGGTTGTCGTCAACCCCGTCGAACGCCGCCGACCGCTGCTCCGGCAGCACCGGCTCCTCCTCCTCGATCAGCTTGCGGCGCGCGGGCAACACCGCGAGCAGCAGGCCGAAGAGCGCGAGGCCGAGGTACAGCCAGTTGTCGTTGGTGTTGAGCGCCAACGGGTTGCCGAACTGCTCGGCCGGGTTCTGGGCCAGGATGCCGGTGATCATCAGGCCCCACACGAAGATCGCGGCGGATCCGATGAACAGCAGCCACCCGTACAGCCGGGCGAGGCCCGACCCGAGAGCCATGAGCAGACCGAGCACGCCGACGGCCACGAGCACCAGGTTGTGCAGCGGGTTCACGGAGAACCCCAGCACGAACGACTGGGCGGCCCAGTCGCCGATCCCGGTGCGGGTGAATCCCACGACGCCGAACACGATGAACGCGATACCGGCCAGCGCGGCCAGCAACTGCACCGGTTGAAGACCGGCGACCTTGACTGTGACGCGGTGGGTCATGACGCCCTCCAGGCTCCGTACTTGTCGCCCGGCGGACTACCCTGTCGCGACCTTCGCCAAACCGTTCACGGAGACGTCGGGCATGCCGTTGCGCGCCACGACGACGTTGCGCTTGCCGATGTGGACCACTCGCGCACGCGCCGGGTTGACCAGGACCGTCATCTCGGCGTTCTGCTCGTTGTACGCCCTGACCTCGACCTGCGTACCCCGCGCGGCGGCGTTGCGCAAGGCGGCGGCCAGGGTGTCCAGGTTCCACGGCTTGACCAGGCGGAACTGGAACTCGTCCACGTTCAGGACGGCCCAGAGCTCGGTGCTGGTGGGTGGATCGATCGGATTCATGGTAAATCCCCCTCGAGAACAGTTGGTGGGCTCCGGGACGCCGCGCCCACCGCTCGGCGCCCCGGATCTGTCCGCAACAAACTGACTGCGGCAGCCGGATCACGAACGCCCGCGGTGGCAGCGGCGGCTCCGCCCCGCAGGAGACAGCCCGCTGGAGACAGCACGGCCGCGAAGCGCTCGATGGTTCATCCGGATCTCCTGCGGCAGGTTTTCTGTTGCCCCTCAATGAGAACCCGGACGGCACCATCCGCACATCCAGAGCAATACCTAGGTTTGGTCGCGGGCCTGGTCGCGCGCGATCCGCGCCGCCTCCGACCTGTTGCTCGCGCCGAGCTTCGCCAGCACGTGCGACACGTGCAGGCCCACGGTCCGCACGCTGAGCACGAGCTCCGCGGCGATCTCCTTGTTGGTGCGGCCCCACCCCAGCAGCTCCAGCACGTCGCGTTCGCGCGGGGTGAGCGTGCCGAGTTGCGGTTTGTCCTCGTGCAGCAACGGAATCCGCAACCGCCGGGCCTGCCGGTCGATCATCTTGGCCAGCGGCAGCGCGCCGAGTCGTTGCGCGGTGCGGTCCGCATGACGCAGCGCTTCCGGTTCGCCAGAACGGGTTCGCGCGTACGCGGCCTGGTACGGCATCTTCAGCCGATCCCACTCGACGGCGATCTCGGCCCACGAGTCCCGGCCGGCCTCCGCGAACGCGACCCTGCGCCACACCTCGTCCTCCGGCCCATGCGGCATCGGCAGCCGGGCCAGCAGCTCCTGTTCCGTCGCTTCCGGATCATCGAGTCTGGTCACCCGGCCGCCCGCCGCCTGCAGATCGCGGGCCGCACCCAGGCCTTCCACGCACAGCCGCAGCACCTCGCCGCGGGTCAGCGCCTCCGGTGGATCGGCCACGGTCTCGCGGCACAGCTCGACCGCCGCCCGGTACTGCCCTTTCGCCCGCGCCGCAACGGCTTTGGCGTACGCGCACTGGGCGGCGAACAACGCGTCCGGCCCGTCGACGGCCTTCGCGGCCTCCTCGATCAGGTCGTCCGGATCCCGCCCGCGCAACGCCGCCGCTTCCGCCTTGCACAGCAGGATCCGCGCGGCCTTGTTGCCGGGGATGGCGTCCGGGACCTCCACCTCGTCCAGCTCCTGCCACCGTCCGAGGGCGAACAGGCTGGTCGCGAGGTTGTAGCGGATCACCGCGCTGAACGTCGGCGCGAGACCCTGAATCCTGAGGCGGGTCAACGCTTCCTTGCCGATGCGCGCGCTGCGTTCGTGCTGCCCGGCGCTGCCGAGCACGTAGGTCAGATTGCCCACGGCCCTGGTGAGCTCCCGGACGCTGCCGCTGCGATGCGCGGCCGTGCGTGCCTCTTCCAACGTGGCGATGCCGAGTTCGACATCGCCGAGGAACGCCTCGCACACGCCTCGGACGCTCAACGCATAAGAGCGGATCTGGTCGTCTTCGCTGACAACGGAACCGGCGAGCGTGATCGCTTCGCGGTACTCGCCCTGGGACATGAGCCAGCTGGCCTCGGCGACGGCGACGCGCCCGACCATCGGCCCCGCGGCGAGTCCCTTGGCCTCCAGCAGGGTCTCGAACGCCGCCGCCCGGTCGCCCATGACGAACTGGCAGTCCCACAACAGGTACAGCAGCTCGCACCGGTCACCGGCACCGGCGAGCGCCTTGCGCAGCTCCAAAGCGGCGTCGGCCGGCCTTCCCGCCGACCGCAACGCCTTCGCCCGCTCCAGCGCGTCCCGCACATTCCCTTAGGACGCGCGAAAGAGCTGTCAGATACGGCCCTTGCGCCCAATGCCGACGTACGCGCCAGGCACGACGGCCGGCGACTCGATCAGCAGCCCTTCCATCAGCTGCTCGACCGGGGCCGGATGCGACACCACCAGGAACCCTCCCGCCGGCAACGCGTGCCGGTACCGGCGCACCACCCGCCCTGGCCCGGTGGCGTCGTCCACGTATCTCAGGACGTCGACCATCAGCACGGCGTACGGCTCACGCAGGTCGAGATGGGACACCACGCCCGGATGCCGCAGCACCTGCTCCGGGCGGCGCAGGTCTGCCTCGATCGCGCACGTCCGCGGCTCGCCGCGGAGCAGCCCGCGGGAAAACGCCACTGTCACCGGGTCCGAGTCCACGTACACGACACGGGCGTCGGGCAGCGTCTGGTGCGTCGCGCCGCACGTCGGAATGCCCGAACCGAGGTCGAGGAACTGACGCACGCCCGCGGCCCAGCAGTGCCGGACGGCCTGCCGGAGGAACGACCGGTGCGCCCGCGTGACGAGCGGCAGTTCCGGGTCGATCCGGACCGCCTGCTTGGCGAACGCCCGGTCGGCGGCGTAGTTGTGCGCGCCGCCGAGGTAGAAGTCGTGGATCCGCGCGGCGTTCGGCCGACGTACGTCGACCTCGTAGCGTGCGAAGGCGGGGACCGCAGCCATTCGCAGAGCGTAACTGGCGCCTAGACCATTCGGGCGAAGTTTTCGAAGATTCTTTGGGTCCGTCTGACATGGACCCGGCGAGAGCGGGCCCAGTCCACCCCACGAAGACCGGGCCACGTAGCGCGTACGGGGATCGAACCCGTGTTTCCGGAGTGAGAATCCGACGTCCTGACCACTGGACGAACACGCCAAGAACGAGCATTGACACAAAATGCTCGCAGAGAATAGTAGAAAGTGAACTAGCTGGTCACAGCTTCGAGGGCGCTCCGGCCCATTCCTCTGCGGTAATCATGGAACAATGATGACCGAGGGCATGCGCACATCGCAAAGCAATTAATCGAGCCACGTGAGCGCGAGCCACAGGGCAGCTCTCGCGTCGGCCGCCGAGAGGTCCCGGCCGAGCAGGCGTTCGACGTGGGCGATGCGGTGCCGGACGCTGTTGCGATGCACGCCGAGGACCGTCGCGGCCCGGTCCCAGCTGCCGTGCTGCCCCAGCCAGGCCCGCAGCGTCTCGATCAACTCCGGGCGTCCGAGCAGTCCCGCGAGCTCCCTCCGAGCGAAGGCGCGGGCTGCCACGGGGTCCACGAGAGAGGCCAGATCAGACGCCGGAAGCGCGGGAGATCCGGTGGCGAGAGCGCGCGGCAGCAACGCCGTGGCCTCCTCCACGGCGGCATCAACGCCCTCTTCCGGGACTTCTGAGGAGACCCCGACCGGCCCCGACACCTCGAACCCCGCCGGCACGAGTGCCAGGAACCCGTCCCCGTCCTTCGACACCAGCGGCCCGTACCGCTGCGCCAGCACGTCGTAGTCCGCTCGCGACTGTCCAGCCACCACCCGGTACGGCCCCGCTCCCAGCACGTTCCCCACCCCCGTCACCCGCGAGCGCAGCAGCGCGGACGCCGCGAGCCGGGCGATCCTGCCGCGTTCGCTCGCCAGGTCGCGGCGCAGCAGCCCGAGCAACGCCAGCGCGACCGCGACCACGGCCCGTTCGGCGGGCGACAACGGCGTGGGTCGGCGCACCACGAGGACTGCGGACTCCACGGGGTCCAGCGTCACGTGGTCTTCACCCAGCTGGGTCGAGGCCGAACGGGGTCCGGTACCGGACGCGACACGTGCCACGAGAGAGGAGAGCTCTGACGGTGCGGACGTGCGATCCACAAGATCGGCCTGGCAGTTCAGCACCACGGCCAACGTCGTCAGCACCGACTCAACGGGACGGACGCGGGTGGCCGCACGGGTCAGCGCGCGCTGGCTGTCCGCGAGCATCCGCTGTTCCCGCACGGCGATCTCGGCGAGCAGCGCCCCGAGGGCCTGGGACACCGCGAGGAAAGGCGTCGACGGCGGCACCTCCAGCAAGGGCATGCCCTGTGCCTCACACGCCTGCACCAGCGAGGACGGCACCTCCGGGAACTCCGGCTCGACGCCGAACCCGATCGCCGAGACACCGGACGCGACCAGACCGGCCACGTACGCGGGGACGTCCGACGGGAACCGCACGCCGGCCGTGAGCAGCAGCTCCTCGCCGACCAGGTACGGCGTCGGGTCCTCCAGCTCGGACACGTGCGCCCAGCGGATCGGCCGGTCCAGCGCGTCGGCTCCACCCAGGACCTTCAACCCGAGATCGACTCGCGCGACAAGATCCCTGAGTGGGACGGTTTGCACAACCATAAGTCCAGGATTGTGCACAACGACCACTTACCAGCGCCAGCACGCGTTCCTACTGTGACCTGCAACCCAAGGAGGTCCGACAGTGGCTCTCGACTACGCGGTGATCGCCGCCTACGTGCTCGGCATGATCGGCATGGGCTGGTGGGGCATGCGCCGCGCCACCAGCAAGAGCGAGTACCTGGTCGCCGGACGCAGGCTCGGCTTCACGATGTACTCCGGCACCATGTCCGCTGTCGTGCTCGGCGGCGCGTCGACCATCGGCGGCGTCGGGCTCGGCTACAAGTTCGGCATCTCCGGCGCCTGGATGGTGTTCGCCATCGGCCTCGGCATCCTGTTGCTCTCCGCGTTGTTCGCGCGCCGGATCGTCAAGTTGAAGGTCTACACCGTTTCGCAGATGCTCGATCTCCGGTACGGCGGCAACTCCAGCATGATCTCCGGCCTGGTGATGGCGGCCTACACGCTGATGCTCACCGTCACGTCGACGATCGCGTACTCCACCATCTTCAACGTCCTCTTCGGACTGCCCAAGTCCGTCGGCGTGATCATCGGTGGCAGCATCGTGGTGCTGTACTCGGTGCTCGGCGGCATGTGGTCGATCACGCTCACCGACATCGTGCAGTTCGTCGTGAAGACGGTCGGCATCCTGTTCCTGCTGCTGCCGATCAGCCTCGCCACCGCGGGCGGCTTCGACGGCATCCAGCAGCGGCTCAACGACCCGGCGATGTTCGACGTCGGCAACATCGGCGCCAGCACGATCATCACCTACCTGCTGATCTACGTGTTCGGTCTGCTGATCGGCCAGGACATCTGGCAGCGCGTGTTCACCGCCAAGTCGCCGAAGGTCGCGACGTGGGGCGGCATCACGTCCGGGCTCTACTGCCTGGTCTACGCGGTCGCGGGTGCGTTGATCGGCCTCGCGGGCAAGGCGTTGTACCCCGGCATCGCGAACAAGGACGAGGCGTTCGCGACGATCGTGGAGAACCTGCTGCCGACCGGTGTGCGCGGGCTCGTGCTCGCCGCCGCGCTGGCCGCGATGATGTCCACGTCGTCCGGCGCCCTCATCGCGTGTGCCACGGTGGCGTCCAACGACATCTGGCGTCGCAAAGCCGAGAAGAACGACAACGCTGCTTCGGACGTGCACAACAACCGGATGTTCACGCTCGCGATCGGTGTCGTCGCGATCGCCATCGCGGTGGCGCTCAACGACGTCGTGGCCGCGTTGACGGTCGCCTACAACATCCTCGTCGGCGGGCTGCTGGTCGCGATCATCGGCGGTCTGGTGTGGAAGCGCGGCACCCGGCTCGGTGCGATGGTGTCGATGGCCGTCGGGTCGCTGACCGCGATCGGGTTCATGGTGTTCGTGGACGTGTACGCCAACGAAGCCATCTACTACAGCCTCGGCGCGTCGTTCGTGACGTACGTCGTGGTCAGCCTCGCCACCCCGGCCACGGACGCGGCCGTGCTCGCGAACTGGGACCGCCGCGTGGCCGGTGAGGGCTCTGACGAAGAGGAACTGGTGCACGCATGATCGGCCCCGTCGACTCCTCGAAGGTCCCGCGCTACGCGGGCCCGGCGACCTTCGCGCGGCTGCCCCGCCTGGACCAGGTGGCGCACGCGGACGTCGCGGTGGTGGGAGTCCCGTTCGACACCGGCGTCTCGTACCGGCCGGGCGCGCGGTTCGCGCCCACGGCCGTGCGCGAGGCGTCCCGGCTGCTGCGGCCCTACAACCCCGGCCTGGACGTGTCGCCGTTCGACCGCATCCAGGTCGCGGACGGCGGGGACATCGCGGTCAACCCGTTCCACATCGGCGAGGCCATCGAGACGATCGAGCAGGCCGCGGCGGACCTGCAGGCCGAGGGCACCCGGCTGGTGACGATCGGCGGCGACCACACCATCGCGTTGCCGCTGCTGCGGGCTGTGTCACGGATCCACGGGCCGGTGGCGTTGCTGCACTTCGACGCGCACCTCGACACCTGGGACACCTACTTCGGCGAGCCGTACACACACGGGACACCGTTCCGCCGCGCGGTCGAGGACGGCATCCTGGACACCGAGGCGATCTCGCACGTCGGCACGCGGGGTCCGTTGTACGGCAAGAAGGACCTCGAGGACGACCGGCGGCTCGGGTTCGGCATCGTGACCTCGTCGGACGTGATGCGGCGCGGGGTGGACGAGACCGTGGACGCGTTGCGGCAGCGGATCGGGTCACGGCCGTTGTACGTGTCGATCGACATCGACGTGCTGGATCCGGCGCACGCGCCCGGGACCGGGACGCCCGAGGCCGGCGGGATGACCTCGCGGGAGCTGCTGGAGATCGTGCGCGGGCTGCGGGGGTTGAACCTCGTGGGTGCGGACGTGGTCGAGGTGGCGCCTGCGTACGACCATGCGGACATCACTTCTGTGGCAGCCTCGCATTTGGCGTACGACCTGGTGAGTTTGCTGGCGTTGAAGGAGGGCGTGTGAGCACCGACGCGGTGACTCGCAACGGCGGCGATGTTGTTGTCGAGACGCTCGAAGCGCTCGGCGCACACACCGTGTTCGGCATTCCCGGTCAGCACGCGCTCGGGCTGTTCGACGCCCTTCGCCGGTCCGACCTGCGGTACGTCGGTTCGCGGACCGAGGTCAACGCCGCCTTCGCCGCCGACGGGCACGCGCGGATCACCGGTTCGGTGACGCCGTTGCTGGTGTCGACCGGGCCAGGGGCGTTGCAGACGTTGGCCGGGCTGCAGGAATCCGCCGCCGCCTCGGCGCCCGTGCTGGGGATCTCGTCGCAGATCCCGTCGGCCGGGCTTGGTGGCGTGCGCGGTGGGTACCTGCACGAGCTGACTGATCAGCTGGCGTCGTTCCGGGACGTCGTCAAGCACGCGCGGGTGGTGCGGCACGCGTCGCAGATCCCGTCGGCTTTGGCTGAGGCGTGGGAGATCGCGCTTACCGCGCCGTTCGGGCCGGTGTGGGTGGAGATCCCGCAGGACGTGCTGCTCGGGCCGGCCTCGGTGCCGCCCGTGACCTCGATGTCGTGGTCGGCGCGTGAGCTTCATCCGCGGGCCGAGCTGGTCGCCGAGGCCGTTCGGTTGCTGGACGGCGCTGCCCGGCCGGTGATCCTGGCCGGTGGCGGTGCAACCGCTGACGAACTGCTGGAGCTGGCCGAGAAGCTGCGGGCGCCGGTCGTCACGACGTTCGGCGGCAAGGGCAACTTCCCTTGGGAACACCCGCTTTCCGCGCAGTCGTGGCTGGAGGACCGGCACACCACGGAGTTCCTGGCCGACGCCGACGTGCTGCTGGTGGTCGGTTCCGGGCTGGGTGAGCTGTCCAGCAACTACCGGACGTTCCGGCCGCGCGGTGCGGTGATCCAGATCGAGGCCGACCTCGGCAAGCTCGAGTCGAACTACCCGGCGCTCGGCATTCACGCCGATGCCCGGCATGCGTTGCGCGCCTTGGTGTCCGGAGTGACGGCCCGGCCCGCGGACGGTGTCGCGGAAGCCGCGGTTCGCTCGCTGCTCGACCGGGTCCGGGAGCGGTTGAGCGCTCAGGAACTGGATCTGGAGTGGCAGGTGCTGTCGGCGCTGCGGTCGGCAGTGCCCGACGGCACCCCCACCTGCTGGGACATGACGATCCTGGCCTACTGGGCCTGGTCGGCGTGGGATCCGCGTGGTGGCGCGCAGTTCTCCGCCCAGGGTGCCGGCGGTCTCGGGTACGGCTTCCCGGCGGCGCTGGGAGTCGCGGCGGCGGTCGAGGGGCCGGTGCTGGCCGTGTCCGGTGACGGCGGTGCGATGTACGGGATCTCGGAGCTGGCCACGGCCGCCCAGCACGGTTCGCGGGTCGTGTGGCTGATCGTCGACGACGGCGGCTACGGCATCCTGCGCGAGTACATGACCGACACGTTCGGCCAGGCCACCGCCACCGAACTGGCCCGCCCGGACTTCGTGGCGCTCGCCGAGGCGTTCGGGGTGCCCGCCACCCGCAGCACGCCCGAGTCGCTGCGCGAAGATCTCGCCAAGGCGTTCACCGGGGACGGCCCGCACGTGGTGGTGCTGCCCGCGGTCCTGCGCATGTTCGCCCCGACGCATCTGGAGCACACGTGACCGTCGCGAACTTCATCAACGGCACCTCGGCCACCGCTGGGGAGACCTCGGCGTTGGTCGACCCCGCCACCGGCGAGGAGTTCGGCCGCGCGGTCATCTCCCGGGCCGCCGAGGTCGACGCGGCGGTGCGAGCCGCCGAGGCCGCCTTCCCCGCGTGGTCGCGCACCACCCCCGGCGAACGCCAGCTGGCGTTGCTGAAACTCGCGGATCTGCTGGAAGCCAACGCGGACGCTGTTGCCGACGCCGAGATCCGCGAGACCGGCAAGATCCGCTCGGTCGTGCTGGACGAGGAGATCCCGCAGTGCGCGGACCAGATCCGGTTCTTCGCCGGTGCCGCCCGCGCGCTGGGCACGGCCGCCGCCGGCGAGTACATCCCCGGCGCCACCTCGTACCAGCGCCGTGAGGCGGTCGGCGTGATCGCGCAGATCACGCCGTGGAACTACCCGCTGATGATGGCCGTGTGGAAGATCGCCCCGGCCCTCGCGGCAGGCAACACCGTCGTGCTGAAGCCTGCCGACACCACGCCGTCGTCGTCCGTGCTGCTGGCGTCACTGGCGGCCCAGGTGCTCCCGGCCGGCGTGTTCAACGTCGTGCTGGGCGACCGCGACACGGGCCGGCTGCTGGTCGAACACCCCGTCCCCGCGATGGTGTCGCTGACCGGCTCCACCAGGGCCGGTGTCGAGGTCGCCCGCAGCGCCGCCGCGACCGTGAAGCGCACGCACCTCGAACTCGGTGGCAACGCGCCGGTCCTGGTGTTCGACGACGTCGACGTGACGGCCGCGGCGGAAGGCATCGTGGGTGCCGCCTTCTACAACGCGGGCCAGGACTGCACAGCCGCCACGCGCGTGCTGGTGCACTCGGGCGTGCACGACGAGTTCGTCGCGGCTCTGGTGAAGGCCGCGTCCGCCCAGGTGCCCGGCCAGGACTTCGGGCCGTTGAACAGCGAAGCCCAGCTGGAGCGGGTGCTCGGTCTTCTCGGCAGGTCGTCCGCGACGGTCCACTGTGGAGGTAAGCGGCACGGTTCGGCCGGGTTCTTCCTGGAACCCACCGTGATCTCCGGACTCGCGCAGGACGACGAGCTGGTCCAGGAGGAGGCGTTCGCGCCGGTGGTCACCGTGCAGTTCTTCGCGAACGACGACGAGGCGATCGCGCTCGCCAACGGGGTGCCGCAAGGGCTCGCGTCCTCGATCTGGACTCGCGACACGAGCCGGGCCGCGTCACTGACCGCGCGGCTCGACTTCGGCATCGTGTGGGTCAACACGCACGGGCTCGTCGCATCCGAGATGCCGCACGGCGGTTTCGGCGCCTCGGGTTACGGCAAGGACCTGTCGATGCACGGCCTTGAGGACTACACGCGCGTCAAGCACGTGATGATCGCGCACTGACCATCGCCCGGTATGGCATCGGGTAGTGCAGCAGGCGGGTCGGGACGACCGCGGAGACCAGGCGGATCGTCCTGATCCACCGGCCCAGCCTGCGCTCGTCGCCGTCCGTCCACTCCAGACCGAGCTTCGCCCGCAGCTCACGCGGCAGTGTGCCGACCGCGAAGTCCGGCAGCACCCGTGCCGCGACGGGCCGGACGAACGGCCACAGCGCGCTCGGCAGGTGCTCACCTCCCGGTGCCCTGCCGGTCCGCAGTTCGAAGGCCTCCAACAGGTCCCGCACGCCGTCGGTGGGCGTCAGCTGAGTCGCGATCACCTCGTCGACGTACTCGTGCAACGCCGCGATGTCGCTCGGCATCGACCTGATGCCGAGCGACCGTCCGGTGTCCCGCCACTCCCGGTACAGCCGCTCTTCGTGGATCGCGGGCAGCCGGGGACGCAGCAGCCGGTACGCCGTGAGCAGCGAGTCGAAGCTGGTGGCGTGCACCCAGCGGAACAACTCCTCGTCCGCACCCGGAATCGAGGCGTGCGTGCGCATCAGCCGTTCCGCTTCGGCAGCGGCCAGTTCGCCGCCGAACAACCGCAGCTGCGACGAGGTGATCGTTCTCGTCAGCCGCGCGAACGGGTCGGCGCGGTAGCGGTCGCTCACCGCGGTGGCGATCACCGGGTGGGCGACCTGCATCAGCACCGCCCTGCCCAGCACCACCAGCTCGAACCGGGTGTACCAGCCGAGCCGCCACGTCACGGAGTCAGGTCCGAGGGTCACGACCTTGATCATTTCGTGCGTCGGCGCCTCTGCCGAGAATCCTTACCCGAACGAGTTAAGCGGCGCGTTTCCCGTTCCTGCCGAGCAATCCCGACACCACCAGGGCCAGCACCACCACGCAGGCCGTTGAGATGAAAACGGGAGCCAGCAAGTTCACCGGTGAGGACGACCTGGTGCTTACGCCGGCCCAGAACAGAGCAACGGCGAACACGACCCCCAGCACCCACCCTCGCAGCACCACCGCGCCGCACGCGGCGGGCATCGCCGTGACGGCCAGCACGGGCACTGCCATGCCCACCAGCACCACCAGTGTTCCCACCACCTGCACCGGCAAGGATTCGCCATGCCTCCACAACACCCAGAGCACAGGCCCGAACCACCCCGCCGCTGCCACGCTCGCCGCCACGACGAGGCTCGCCCGCCTCCGTGCACCGCCCGTGCACGTCAGCACCGCGGCCGCGACCGTCGCCACCGCCATGAGCCCGAACGGCACCAGCACCGCCGGGACCTCCTCGCTGAGCACCAGCGCCGGGACCAGGAGCGTCAACCACAGCGAGGACTGACCCGCGAACGCGTCCTGCCGCCACGCGTGGTGCCGCCGTCCCATCAGGTCCCACGCCGTCCAGAGCTGGTTGATCGCGAGAAAGCCGACCAGCAGCACCGCCACGACACCACCCACCGGCGGCATCAGGCCCAGCACACCGCGTGCCGAAAACGGTCCGCCTCCGCCGGCCGACAGGTCGCCGACCATCTCCCACAAGATCCAGGCGCACAGCGCCAGCACCACCACCAGCAGCCCCAACCCCGCCGCCAGCGCCACGGTGCCCAACGTGAACAGCTTCGGGTCGCGGTGGGTCGGCAGTGACGACGAGTGCAGGTGGAGGTCCCTCATCGACCCGGACTGCACGACGTTGCCGTGGACGTTCCCGCGCATTGTGTTGTGCGTTCGCGTTTCCTCGATCTCGGACATCGGCGCGCCCCCTCGCCATCGGTGGGACCGCACCCTAGGGACGCATCACCCGGGGAGGGGAGGGAAGGGCGACCGGGTCCCCCGGTTGCTTGACCTCCAGTTAGGTGGAGTTCGTAGCGTCGTCGGCATGTTCGCGATTCGGCAGTACGAGTTCGGCCCGGCTTCGCACCTGCTGTTCGAACAGGTGCCCGACCCGGAGCCCGCCGCGGGTCAGGTCCGCATCACCGTGGCCGCCGCCGGTGTCCACCTCGTCGACACCACCATCCGCAAGGGTGGCTTCGGTCCCGTCGACTTCCCGATGACGCCCGGCCGTGAGGTGGGCGGTGTCGTCACGGCGCTCGGCGACGACGTCTCCCCCGACTGGCTGGGCCGCCGCGTCGTCGCGCACCTGGGCCAGGCCAACGGCGGTTACGCCGAACTCGCGGTCGCGGGCGTCACCGCACTGCACCCGTTGGCCGACAACGTGTCGTTCGCGGCGGCGGTGGCCATGATCGGCACCGGTCGCACGGTCGTGGGAGTCCTGGGAGCCGCGAAGCTCACCGCCGACGACGTGGTTCTCGTGACCTCGGCGGCAGGAGGCATGGGCGCGCTGTTCGTGCAGGAAGCGCGCAACGTCGGCGCGCAGGTGATCGGTCTGGCCAGTGGTTCGAAGCTCGACCACGTGATGGACAACGGCGCCGACGCCGCCATCGACTACACCCGGCCGGACTGGGCGGACGGACTCAAGGACATGACCGTGGTGCTCGACGGCGTCGGCGGCGAGGTGGGCGAGGCCGCGCTGAAGACGCTCGGGGTGGGCGGCCGGCAGATCATCTACGGCTGGGCGTCCGGGGCGATGACCCCGATCAGCACGGCGGCGTTGTTCGCCAACAGCCTCACCGCGACCGTGGCGCTCGGGCCGGGGCTGATGCGGCGCGGGCTGCGGGTGCTCGAGGACGAGTCGATGGCGGGGCTCGCGAGCGGGCGGTTCGTGCCGCTGATCAACCCGGCGTTCGCGCTGAAGGACGCGGCGAAGGCGCACGAGGCGCTGGAATCCCGTGCCACGGTGGGGAAAGTGGTGCTGAAGCCCTAACCGGCCTCCACCTCGAAGCCGCGCCAGCGCTCCGCCATCTCGATCAGCTCGTCGACTACCGGCACCAGGTACTCGCGCACCTGCGGGTCGGGCGCGGCCAATGCCTCCGCACGGAGCTTCGTGCGGATCACCCGCACGATCTCCTCGGAGGCTTCGGCGCCGTAGGTCCTGCCGTAGTCCTCCACGAAGACGAGCCCACTAGAGAACGCCCTGAGGTCGGTCGCGACACCAGGAAAAGATGGACGGGGCCGTCCACAAGGGACGACCCCGTTTCTCTTACCCCTCGGTCACGCCTGTACGGGCACCTCGACGAACTTCTTGCCGGCGAAGTTCTCGACCACCACCGACTTGACGTCGGCCGGTGCCACGAGCGCGGAACCGTCCAGGTTCGTGCCCTCGGCGGCGCCCTTCTTGGACACCACCCAGGAACCCGCCTCCTGGCGGCTGCCGTCCTTCGAGACGACGAAGATCCGGCACTTCTCGCCCTCGGGGATACCGCTGATCGCCATGTTCGTCCGCACCCAGCCCGCGGCGGGGACGATCTTGACGACCATGGACGCCTTGGTCACGGGGTCGGTGAAGTTGGCGAGCTTGGTTCCCGACGGATCCGGTGCCACGGTCGGAGTGGGAGCGGCCACGTTCGCATCGGGCGAGGTGGCCTTTCCGACGAAGACACCGGCGCCGAGCACCAGCGCGGCCACGACGGCCGCCGCGGCACCGAGAGCGAACTGACGGCGACGAGCGACGCCGCCTCGTTCGCTGCGCACCTGACGCAGGGTGCGCTGCAACAACAGATCGCCGCCCTCCGGCGGCCCGTCCAGCATGGCCTCCGGCGGCACTTCGCCGAGGAAGGCCTCCATGTCGCGGAGCTCTTCCAGTTCACGCTTGCAGTCAGGGCAGGACGCCAGGTGCTGGTCCATGGCATGCACCTCCTGCTCGTCCAGTGCTCCTAGAACGTAAGCACCGAGCAGTTGCGGGTCGTGCTGCGTGGTCATCCGGCCACCCCCTTCAGTGCGACCTTCTGACCGCCAAAGGTCTCCCTCAAGGCTCGCAACGCGTAATACGATCTTGATTTCACGGTGCCCGGTGGTACCCCGAGCGCCTCTGCCGCCTCCGTCACACTGCGACCGCGGAAGTAGATCTCCATCAGCACGTCGCGGTGGTCCGAGGACAACCTGTCGAGCGCTTCCAGCACCACCACCGAGTCGACGACCTGATCAGCGTGGTCGCGCTCGATCGGTGGCGTCGCCGGAGACTCGGCCACCTCCTGCGGGCGCGCCGCCTTGGCCCGAACCCGGTCGGTGACGATGTTGCGCGCCACTGTCAAAAGCCAGCCGCGCACCGATCCCTTGCCGTTCACGAGGGCGTCGGGGTGGCGCCACGCTCGGACGAGGGTCTCCTGGACCACGTCCTCGGCAGCCGCCCGATCACCGGTCAACCGCGTCGCGTACGCCAGCAGTGCCCGACCGTGCTCCTCGTAGAGCGACCGGATCAGTGCCTCGTCGGCCGCGGTCTCCCGTTTGCGGGAGAACAAAGCCGCCATCCACCCACTCCTCCCCGCCCGCGGAGTACTCGTGCGGGCGCTCTTTTCCCAGACCTCAGCCCAGACACGAGCAGAGACGGGCTTCGGTTCAACGAAAGTGGACTAAAAGATCGTGCGGATGTTAGCGGGAGCGGTTGAGGTGCCCGACCAGCTCACTCATCAACGCCTCCGGCATCACGTTGATGAACATCGCGTGGTCGGTCGCCGGGTCGCGCAGCTCCTCGGGGAAGCTGTCGATCGCGAACGGGCGGCCGGCCGGAATGTCGTAACCAACGGTGACGTGCAGCCGCGGGATCGGGAACGTCCGCGGCGGGCACGCGCCGCCCACCAGCGGAAAGACCACGTGCGTGCGGTGTGACGCGCTGTCGGTGTTGTTGCCGTCCCAGCAACTGCCGAAGTCGTAGCTGCGCAACGTTGTCGCGCTGCCGCACAACGGATATTTCGTCGTGTACCGGCCAGGTTTGTCCGCGCAGCTCCACCGCGCCCGCGTTTTCTCGCCGTAGTTGTTGGTGAACGCCATCGGATCGCCGGTGATCAGGCGCAGGAACCGCGGCATCGGCAGCACGGAGCTCACCGGACTGCCCTCGTACCGGATTTCCACGCTCTTCGGCTTCAGCACCTCGCCGGTGTTGCCGTGCATCCCGCCACCGTCGGCGTGCACGTCGTGGCCCGTGCCGTCGGTCAGGCGCAGCACTGGCCAGTAGTACGTGGACAGGTCGTTCTTCTCGCACGTGCTGGGCGCGGCCGCGAGAGAGGCGTCCGTCGACATCGCGCCTGCCGACTTGTTGCCCACGTACTCGTGCGTGTGGTGCGCGCCGAACGGGATGCCCGGCGAGACCACCGGGTTGTCCGCGTTGAGGTGTCGCTCCTCGTTGGTGCCGCAACGGATGACCACGTTCGGCGTCTCCGGCTCGTTCAGCACCTGGTCGAGCTCGCTGACGTACTGGTCAGAGGCCGGTTTGCCGCTGGACGTGCCGCAGAGCAGGACCGCGGAGACCCCCATGACGAGGACCACGACCGCCGCGACTGCGAGGGTCGTCGGTTTGTTCGGGGCCACGGCTACAGCTTGCCAAGCGGCGTGGTGAGACCAAAGGGGGGTGTCTCAGTTCGGGCGTTCACAGACGATCCGGGCCGGTCTCCTGACACGGCCCGGATCTCCTGCTCTCTAACTGGCGGTCACCAGCGGCTGGTGATCGTGGTTCATCACGCTGACCCCGGCCACGTCGCCGGCCCGCACCATCGCGGACCCGGCCAGAGTCACTTCACCGTCGTGCGCCCTCCACGAGCCCGCGGTGAACTTCCTTCCGTCCTTCGTGTGCACGACGAGCCAGCAGGCTTCCCCGTCCTGCATGCCGTCGACCGTGGCGACCAGCCTCAGGCCGCCCTCGGTGTCGGTGACCTTCACGGCCAGATGCGCTCCCGCGGAGGAGGTCCCCTGCAGGGTCTCGCCGTCGGCGCCGATCTCGCCGACCCCCATGCCCTGACCCATCCAGACGCCCCCAGCGAGCACTCCGGCGACCACGAAGGTCGAGGTCAGAGCTGTTATGCGGCCGCGACGGAGCACGGCCTGGTGTCTCTCCTCGCGGACCGTGCCCAGCGCACGCCGGAGCAGGTGGTCCGCGTTCTGCGGAGGGCCGTCGAGTGCGGCCTCCGGTGGCAGTTCTTCCATCAGCATGTGTCGATCTCGTTCAACTCGTTGGTGCCCAGGGACGTTCGGTGCCTTGCGCTGGCGGACGCGGCAATGGACACGGTCACGCGGAACGATGCACTCATTTTCTCCTTCTCCAGTCCCGCGCTCTTGCGGTGACCGACACCTTCAAAACGAGCCGGCGAGGAACTTGGTTCAAACCAGATACATCGACGTTGCGCAGCCCACAGAAGACGGTTGACCTGGGCCTCCAGCAGCTCCTAAGGTCTCATATATGATGTATGACCGGGCGGAAGCGCCTCCTGCGTCGCGCACGGACTTTGTTCTGGAATCGATCAAAGAAGCGATTCTCAACGGAAAACTGAAGCCCGGTCAGGCGCTCGTGGAAACAGATCTCGCGGCCACGCTCAACGTCTCGAAGACGCCCGTGCGCGAGGCGCTCAAGACGCTCGCCGGCTCAGGGCTCGTCGTGATGAGCCCGTACAAGGGCGCCGCGGTCCGCACGGTCGACGCCGAGATGGCCGCCTCCGTCTACGACGTGCGCATGCTCGTGGAACCCGAGGCGTTGCGCCGCGCGATCCTGCTGGGCGCCTCGTTCGACGAGGCCGCGCTGGCGTTGGAGGACGTCTCGGACCTGGCCCGGCGCTCGCTCGCCAACCGCCGTTTCCACCGCGCGCTGTACGCCGGGTGCGGCAACCCGTTGATGATCCAGATCCTGGACGGCCTGCGCGACCAGGCCGCGCTGATCACCGTCGCCGGCTGGGGCATCTGCCCGACCTGGGACGACGAGGCCGCCGAGCACCGCGCGATCCTCGCCGCCGCCGTGCAGGGCAAGGGCGACCTCGCCTTCGAACTGCTCCGCCGCCACATCCGGACCTTCGCCGACCGAGTAGTTGAGGAGCTTCCCGATGGCGTTCGATGACCTCTCCGAACGGCTCGCGTCCGTCGTGGCGATCACCGTCACGCCGTTCGACGCCGACGGTGCGATCGACGAGAAGAACTACGCCGCGATCGTGGACCGGATGGTGGAGGGCGGCGTCTCGGTCGTCACGCCGAACGGCAACACCAGCGAGTTCTACACGCTGTCCGCTGCCGAGACCGAGCGCGCGCTGTCCATCACCGTGGACGCCGTCGGGGACCGTGCCTCGATCATCGCGGGCGTCGGACATGATCTCGGGTCGGCGGTGGCCGCCGCCCGGTTCGCCGACCGGGCCGGCGCGCAGGGAATCATGATCCACCAGCCCGTGCATCCGTACGTGTCGCTGGACGGGTGGGTCGACTACCACCGGGCGATCGCGTCCGCGGTGCCCGAGCTGAGCGTGATCCTGTACGTGCGCAACCCGCGGATCGGCGGCGCGCAGATCGCCGCTCTGGCGGACGCCTGCCCGAACGTCGTCGGGGTGAAGTACGCGGTGCCGGACCCGGTTCGGTTCGCCTCGGTGGCCCGAGATGCAGGCCTGGACCGGCTGACCTGGGTGGCCGGGCTGGCCGAGCTGTCCGCTCCCGGGTACTTCGCGGTGGGGGCGACCGGGTTCACGTCCGGGCTGGCGAACGTGGCGCCGCAGCTGTCGGTGCAGATGTTCCGGGCGCTGCAGGCCGGTGAGTTCGGTGCGGCGATGGAGTTCTGGGAGTTCATCCGCCGGTTCGAGGAGCTGCGGGCGTTGAACGAGTCCGCGAACAACGTCTCGGTGGTGAAGGAGGCGCTGGCGCAGCTGGGGTTGTGCCGCCGCGATGTCCGGCCGCCTGCTTCTGTGCTGTCGGAGGCTGATCGTTCCGCGGTGGGTGTGCTGCTGAACTCGTGGAGCCTGCTGTGACACCTCCCGACAAAGGCCTGCGCAGCGCGGAGTGGTTCGAGGGTGAGGGGTTGCGGGCGTTCTCGCACAACGCCCGGATGCGCCAGCTCGGCATGAACCCCGAGGAGCACCTCGGCAAGCCGGTCATCGCCATCCTGAACACGTGGAGCGGCATCAACCCGTGCCACATGCACTTGCGCGAGCGGGCCAAGCAGGTCGAGCGCGGTGTGTGGGAGGCCGGCGGATACCCGTTGGAGTTCCCCGTTTCCACGCTGTCGGAGACGTACCAGAAGCCGACGCCCATGCTCTACCGGAACATGCTGTCGATGGAGACCGAGGAGATCCTCCGGTCCTACCCGGTCGACGGCGCGGTGCTGATGGGCGGCTGCGACAAGACCACGCCCGCCTTGCTGATGGGCGCCGCTTCCGCCAATCTGCCCACGGTCTTCGTGCCCGCCGGGCCGATGCTGCGTGGCAACTGGCGGGGCGAGAAGCTCGCGTCCGGCACCGACATGTGGCGGTACTGGGACGAGAAGCGCGCGGGAACGATCTCCGGTGCGGACTGGACGGAGATCCAGTCCGGGCTGGCCCGCTCCCCCGGCACGTGCATGACGATGGGCACGGCGTCGACGATGACCGCCGCGGCCGAGGCGCTGGGGCTCACTTTGCCCGGGGCGTCGTCGATTCCGGCCGTGGACTCGGCGCACTACCGGATGGCGGCCGCGTCAGGCATGCGGGTCGTGGACATGGTGCGCGAGGGGCTGACGATCGGTGACGTGCTGTCTCTTGACGCCTACGAGGACGCGATCCGGACCGTGCTGGCGTTGGGTGGATCCACCAACTCCTACATCCATCTGATCGCGATGGCCGGGCGGTCGCAGATCTCGTTGTCGCTGGACGACTTCGACCGGTTGTCGCGCGAGGTGCCGGTGCTGGCTTCCGTTCAGCCCGCCGGGACCTATCTGATGGAGGACTTCTACTACGCCGGCGGGCTGCGCGGGTTGCTGTCGCGGTTGCGGGATTCGTTGCACCTCAAGCGGATCACGGTGACCGGGCGGACGTTCGGTGAAGATCTCGAGGGTGCCGAGGTCCACGACTCCTCGGTGATTCGTTCGATGGACGACCCCATTTCGGTGGAGGGCGGGTTGGCCGTCCTGCGCGGGAACCTCGCGCCGGACGGTGCGGTGATCAAGTACGTCGCCGCGGAACCCGCGTTGTGGAAGCACACCGGGCCCGCCGTGGTTTTCCACGGGTACAAGGATTTGCAGGCACGGATCAACTCGCCGGACCTGGAGGTCACGCGCGATTCGGTGATCGTGCTCGCCGGTGGTGGCCCCAAGGGCGGGCCCGGCATGCCGGAATACGGGATGCTGCCGATCCCGGACAAACTGCTGCGTGAGGGTGTCCGGGACATGGTGCGTGTCTCCGACGCGCGGATGTCCGGAACTTCTTATGGCGCCTGCGTTCTGCACGTGGCACCGGAAGCGCACGTCGGCGGGCCGCTGGCGTTGGTGCGGGACGGCGACCTCGTGACGCTGGACGTCGAGGCGCGGGTGTTGCGCGTGGAGATCTCCGACGAGGAGATGGAACGGCGTCGCGCCGCGTGGACCGTGCCGCCGCCGAAGTTCGAACGCGGTTACGGTGCCTTGTACTACGAGCACATCACGCAGGCCAACGAAGGCTGCGACTTCGAGTTCCTGTCACGGCCCGGCGCGAACCCCGAGCCCAACGCGCACTAGTTCTTGGACTCGACGTAGCCCGTGGTGAACTTGGCCTCCTGCCAGTCGTCGGTCCCGTGCAGCCGGCTGCGCAGGTACGCCGTGGTGAGCCGCTGCACGTCCGCGACCCGCTCGGGGCTCTCGTCCGTGGTCTCGGCGACGTCGTACCCGGAGACGCCGCCGAACCCGTGCTCCGCGCCGAACAGCACGAGCAGGTCCTTCGGGCCGGGTGCCAGGTGGTACGGGTCCATGTGCCACTCCGGCCCGTTGGTCGTGAGGTGTTCCGACGCGTCCTTGTCGCCGGCCACGACGAGCGCCGGGGTGGTCATGTCGCTGAAGTCCGGGGTCAGCATGAACGAGTAGCTTCCCTGGACGATCTCGGTGAGCCCGTCGCCGCGGCCCGTCGAGCCGAGCAGCACGCCGGCCTTGATCCGCTCGTCCTTGAGGCTGACGCCCTCGGTCGTCATGCCCAGCAGCAGGCTCGCGGTGTGCCCGCCCATCGAGTGACCGACGACCGCGATCTTCGTGCGGTAGAGGCGGTTCCGCAGCTGTGGCACGGCCTTCTCGATCTCGTCGAGCCGGTCGATGATCGCCGACATGTCCTCGGCGCGTTCCTTCCAGAACATCGGCGCGCCGGGAACGTCCGCGAGGTCCAGGGTCCGGCTGCTCAGGTGCGTCGGCTGCAGCACCACGAAGCCCTGCTCGGCCCAGTGGTTCGCGAGCGGCGCGTAGCCGTTCAGGGAGGAGAGGTGGTTCGAGTAGCCCTGCCCGTGGGACAGCAGGATGATCGGCAGCTCGGTGCCCTCGACCGGCGCGGAGACCTTCAACTGCAGGTCAACGGGCCTGCCGGGAACTTCGAGCACGACAGGGCTCACCGTGAAGACGGTCATGGGATTCCCTTCGAGTACGCTTGCGTCGTCTAAGTGGAGCGACGTTCCGGAACGATACGGAGCGCTGTTCCGTTTTGTCAACAGACCCGAGGGGAGCGCGCGTGCCACCACGCAAGCGGGCCGACGCCGTGCGCAACGAGCAGACGCTGCTCGCGGCGGCGGCCGAGGTGTTCGTCAGGTCCGGCGTCGACGCGCCGATCCGCGAGATCGCGGCCGAGGCGGGCGTCGGCATGGGCACGATCTACCGCCACTTCCCCACCCGCGCGGACCTGGTGGTGGCCGTCTACCGGCACCAGGTCGAGGCGTGCGCCTCGGCGGGGCCGACGTTGCTGTCCACTTCGAACTCACCGTTCGCGGCGCTGCGGGCGTGGGTCGACCTGTTCGTAGACTTCCTGGTGACCAAACACGGGCTCGCAAACGCTTTGCAGTCCGACAGCAGCGGGTTCGAGTCGCTGCACGCGTACTTCATCGACCGGCTGGGACCGGTGTGCGGCGAGCTGCTGGAGGCGGCGGCCGCGGCCGATGAGATCCGGGACGACGTGCGGCCGATCGAGCTGATGCGCGGGATCGGCAACCTGTGCATCGGGCGCGACGACGACCCGCGCTACAACCCGCGCCGGGTGATCGAGCTGCTGCTGAACGGGTTGACGGTCAGAAGATCTTGACGATGCGGTCGATCCCGTTCTCGTCCCGCACCACGAGTTCGTTGCCCTCACGCATCTGCGCTTCGACGAACTCGTAGAGTCGCACCGCGCGGTTCACGATGTCGACCTTCTTCATGCCGGTGCGCGCCTGGAGCTTGCCCAGCGCGGCGGCGGTGTCGGCGATCAACGCGACGTTGACGCGCTCGACGACGGCCGGCTTGCGACGGACCATGCGCAAAGCATGTCGCTGCCGACCCGATCCAGGCAGCGGAGAGGCATGCCGTCTTGGCATGTGCGCGACGCGATGGTTGGGCAGGAATGAACATCGCCGAGGTCTCCCGGTCGCCGCGCTCAAGGCGGGCGCAACAATCCGCATCCGGCTGAGGGAAGCACTTCCCATGACAACTGTTGAGACTTCGACCTGAACCGACTCGATGTCGCTGACCATCGCCACCGTTGGTGGCGTGGCCGGGCCGACGCTGGCGTTGGCAGCGATTCCCGAGGGAACGCCGGTGTGGGTGACGGGTGCCGTGGTCGGTGCACAGCTGGTGTTTCTGGCGTACGTGGTCACGACGATCGTCGTGCGCCGCCGGCGGACACGGTCCGCCTAGACGCTGAGGGGCACTCCACCCGGAGTGCCCCTCAAGGCATTTTCCTAGCCCATCAAGAACTTCGCGGCCACCGCCGCCCCGTCAGCCCGGACCTCTCCTGCCACCTCGGCCGCACGGGCCCGGGTCTCCGGAGCCAGTGCGATCTCGAGCGCGGCGGACAGGGACTCGAAGGTCGGCGTCGGGCCGTCGTGTGCCGCGCCGATGCCCAGCTCGGCCACCCGGCGCGCCCAGAACGGCTGATCCACGATCTGCGGCACCACCACCTGAGGCGCACCGCCGCGGGCCGCGGTCGTCGTGGTGCCACCGCCGCCGTGGTGCACGACGGCGGCGACCCGGCGGAACAGCTCCTGCTGGTTGACCTCGCCGACGACGAAGCAGTCGTCACCGGAGTCGATCTGGGCCAGGTCGGCCCAGCCGCGGGCCAGGAGCACGCGGCGGCCCTGGGCGCGGACCGCGTCGACGGCCACCTGGCCGATGTCCTTCGAGGTGTGCATGGGCATGCTGCCGAAGCCGACGTACACCGGTGCTTCGCCCGCTTCGAGGAACGCGACCAGGTCGGGTGCGAGCGGCCGGGTGTCGGGCAGGATCCACGCGCCGGTCTGGGTCACCTCCAGGTTCAGCAGTTCCTCCGACGGCCACAGCAACGGATCCGCCGCCAGCAACAGCTCGCCGGTGTAGACGTGGTCGCGGACGTTGTCCACCGGCGGCAGGCCGAGCGCCTCCCGGTGGGTGTTGAGCGCCGGGCGGTACATCGCGTCGACGTTCTCCGCGTCGATGGCCCACAGCACCCGGTTGTCCGTCTCGTCCGGCGGGAGGGGCTTGCCCGGCCGCCCGGAAGGCCTGCGGTGCGGCGACGGCAGGCTGATGGTGTGGAACATGGCCAGCACGTAGCGCAGGCCCAGGTGCTCGGCCACCGTCCGCGCGCCCGCCGGCATCAGGCCGGTCGCCACCAGCACGTCGCATCCCCCGGCCGCGCGGGCGACCGGGCCGAACCACTCGCCGACCAGTGCGGCCGCGACCGTCGGCGGGTCGGCACGCCCGCTCGTCACCAGCTCGCGCACCGCCTGTCCGAAGGGGACGAACGGCACGTTGTGCTCGGCCAGCCTGTTCTCGAACTCCTCGTCCGGTGGCACGCAGACCACCGCTTCCGCGCCCGCGGTGCGCAACGCCACCGCGAGTGCGATCAGCGGTTCGACATCTCCGCGCGAACCCCACCCTGCCAACAGAACACGCACTTCGCGACTCCCCAGTGTTCGCTGATTCCTGCTGAGGCCGCAGAGTGTGCGTCATGAACGGGGTCTTGCCGCAAGGCCCCCCGTGCGCTATATGTTGAAGTGGGAAGAGGCCCCGGACATCGCGTCCGGGGCCTCTTCCGTTCGTTCAGCTAGTTCAGCGCCACCTTCAACAGCTTGGTGTTGCTGTTGCCCGCGGTGGAGTCCTTGTCACCGTTGGACGTGGTGACCCACAGCGAACCGTCCGGGGCGGGTTCGGGCGTCCGCAGACGGCCGTAGGTGCCCTGGAAGTGCGACGTGGTGGTGCCGAGCGACGAGCCGGTGATCTGCATGCGGTACAGGCGTTCGCCGCGCAGGGCGGCGAGGAACAGCACGTCGTTCACGATCGCGAGGCCGGACGGGGACGCGGAGCCGACCGAGAAGGTCTTCTTCGGTGCCACGAAACCGCCGCACGAGCCGGACGTTCCCTCGCAGGAGGGCCAGCCGAAGTTGCCGCCCTTCTGCAGCAGGTTGACCTCGTCCATGTTCGAGTTGCCGAGCTCGGCCTGCCACATGCGGCCCTGTGAGTCCACGGCGAGGCCCTGGACGTTGCGGTGGCCGTATGTCCAGACGTAGCGCGCGTTGCCGCCCTCGCTGAAGAACGGGTTGTCCGACGGCGGGGTGCCGTCCGGGTTCAGGCGCAGGACCTTGCCGCCCAGGTTCTGCTTGTTCTGGGCGTTGTTGCCGTTCTGGCCGTCGCCGGTGCCCGCGTAGAGCTTGCCGTCGGCGCCGAAGCGCAGGCGGCCGCCGTTGTGGAACTTGTTGCGCGGGATGCCGGTCAGCAACGTCGTCCAGCCCGTGAGCGAGTTGCCCTCGATCTTCGCCCGCACGATCCGGTTGTCGCCGGAAGCCGTGTGGTAGACGTAGATCAGGCCGTCCGAGGCGAACGTCGGCGACAGCTCGATGCCGAGCAGGCCGCCCTCGCCGTTGGTGCCGGAGACGCCGGGAACCTTGCCCAGCGTCGTCTTGGCACCGGACGGGGTGATCCTGACGATGTCCTGCGCGTCGCGGCGCGAGTAGATGCCGTCGCCGTTGGGCAGGAACGCGAGGCCCCACGGCACGTCGTTGTCGGTCGCGATCTGCGTGACGGCACCGACCTGGTCGCCGCCGGACTTGGTGCGCGCGGCGAGCTCGTTCGACGCGGGCGAGGCGTTGCCGACGGCGTCGAAGGCCTTGACGGTGAACTTGTACTCGGTGTTCGCCTTCAGGCCGCCGATGGTCGCCGACGTCGAGGGCGAGTCACCGATCTTGCTGCCACCGCTGTAGACCTCGTAGCGAGTCACGCCGACGTTGTCGGTCGACGCGTCCCAGTTCAGCGTGATGCTGTTCGCGGTCTGCGAGGGCGAGCGCAGGTTCTTCGGCGCGGTCGGCGGGATCGGGTCGTCCTGCGCGGGCGGCGTCTTGAACTCCGCCGTGTTGGACGCCTGCGAGATGTTGCCGGCCGCGTCCTTCGCGTTGACGTAGAAGCCGTACGTGACGTTCGGCTTCAGACCCGTCATGACCGTGGAGGCCGGCGTCGCGGGCACGGACTTCACGAACTGGCCGAGGTTGTAGATCTCGTACGAGGTGACCGCGATGTTGTCCGTCGAGGGCGTCCACGTCAGCTTCGCGGAGTCGGACTTGACGTCGGAGGCGACCAGGTTCGTCGGCGCTGACGGCGGCTCACCGTCGACCGGGCCGCTGTTGCCGAAGACCTGGAACTCCTGCAGGGAGTAGCCGTACGAGGTGCCGGTGCGGCAGCGCGTGGTGCCGTAGACGCGGACATAACGGCCCCGCCCGGCAACCGTCAGGTCCTCGACACCTCCCTTGCCGTCGGACGTGGTGTAGACGGACGTCCAGCTCGAGTCGTTCTCAGAGGTCTCGACGCGGTACGCCTTGGCGCACGAGAGGTCCCACTGCAGCCGGACCCGGCTGATGTTCGCGGACGCGCCGAGATCGACGCGGATCCAGGCCGGATCGGTGTTCGACTTGCTGGCCCAGCGCGTGGCCGTGTTGCCGTCGACGGCGTTCTTGGGCGCGTAGTTCGCGCCGCCGGACGCCGACTCGGTCGTGGGCTTGCCTTGGGACAGCAGGACATCGGCTGCCACCGCCGCGGGTGCGGCGGAAACGAGCGAGGTCACCGCCACTGCGAGCGCAGTGGCCAGGATGCCGGTTCTAGCGACCGGCAACCGCCGTGAACGGGGTGCCACAGGAGCCTCCCACTTTCGTTGGGGATGGGTGGTGCGGCGGCATTGCGTTCGACCAGGCGGCGGGCCAGTCATCGGAGGGATGACTTCCAGCTGTTGACTCGCTGTGGAGTCCAGGTGTAGTCATTCGACCGTTACAGAAAAACCGTAAACGTTTTCGCGCGCCAGGTCCAGAGTCAGTTAGGGAGCCACGAGATGCGCTGGACAAGGAAGTTACAGCTCGTCATCCCCGCCCTGTTGGTCGTCACGGCGTGTGGTGCGCCGGAGACCCCGCAGGCGCAGAACGCACCCACGACAATCCCGGACAAGCCGTCGAAACCGGTCGAGCTCAACGTTCTCGACGTGGCCGGCAACCTGCAGCTCACCCAGGGCATGATCGACGAGTTCGTCAAGGCCAGCCCCGACTTCGTCAGCAAGGTCAACTACACCAAGGCGACCGCGCCGGACATGCCGGGCAAGCTCAAGGCCGAGCAGAACTCCGGCACCTCGCAGACCCACCTGGTTCTTACCGGAACCGACGGCCTGTCGTCGGTCATCGAGCAGAAACTCGTCTACGAACTGCTCCCCGGATATTCGGCGAAGCTGCCGGACCTCGAGAAGACCTACCTCCCGCCCGCGTGGGAGATGCAGAAGCTCGCGCAGGGCCAGGGCGTCGCCGTCACCTACTACCCCGCGGGCCCGCTGCTCGAGTACGACCCGGCGAAGGTCCCGACTCCTCCGACGTCTCCCGCCGAACTGCTGGAGTGGGCCAAGGCGCACCCCGGCAAGTTCCAGTACGCGCGGCCCGCGAACTCCGGTCCGGGCAGGACGTTCCTGATGGGACTGCCGTACCTGCTCGGCGACTCCGACCCGAAGGACCCGGAGAAGGGCTGGGACAAGACCTGGGCGTACCTGAAGGATCTGGGGCAGTACGTCGACAACTACCCCGGCGGCACGACCGACGTCATGAAGAACCTGGCGAACGGCACGTCGTGGATGGTCGCCTCGACCACGGGCTGGGACATCAACCCGCGCGTGCTCGGTTCGGTGCCGGAGGGCATGAAGATCTCGACGTTCAAGGGCTTCCACTGGGTGACCGACGCGCACTACGCGGTGGTGCCCAAGGGAGTGTCCTCCGACGTGCTGGCGGCGAACCTGGCGCTGATCAAGTTCATGCTGGAGCCCAAGCAGCAGGCCAAGGCCTACGACAAGGGCTACTTCTACCCCGGCCCCGCGGTCAAGGACGTGACGCTGCAGATGGCGCCGCAGGAGTCGCAGGACGCGATCGCGAAGTTCGGGCGCGGCGAGTACGACAAGCTGATCGCGGACAACCCCAAGGAGACCTCGCTGCCCGCGGCCCAGCAGGTGAAGGCGTTCCAGCGCTGGGACAGGGAGATCGGCAAGAAATGACGGGACAGCGGTTTGCCGAGCTGCATCTGGATCACGTGCAGCGGGCGTTCGGGGACACCGTTGCCCTCGAGGGCATGGACCTGACGATCAAGGGCGGCGAGTTCGTCGCCCTGCTCGGGCCGTCGGGCTGCGGCAAGTCGACCGCGCTCAACTGCCTGGCTGGTCTGCTGCCGCTCACCGGCGGGCGGATCACGCTGGACGGCAAGCGCATCGACGACCTGCCTCCGGAGAAGCGCGGGTTCGGGATGGTGTTCCAGAACTACGCGCTGTTCCCGCACATGTCGGTGCGACGCAACATCGCGTTCGGCCTGTCCATGCGCAAGACGCCCAAGGCCGAGCTGAACCGGCGGGTGGACGAGGCGGTGCGGCTCGTCCAGCTCGAGGAGCACCAGCACAAGTTCCCGGCCCAGCTCTCCGGTGGCCAGCAGCAACGTGTGGCCATCGCACGCGCCATCGTGCTGGAACCACCGCTGGTGCTGATGGACGAACCACTGTCCAACCTGGACGCGTCTCTGCGGCTGGAGATGCGCACCGAGATCCGCCGGCTGCACCAGTCGCTCGGCCTCACCACCGTCTACGTCACGCACGACCAGGAGGAGGCGCTGGCCCTCGCCGACCGTCTCGTGGTCCTGAGACTCGGCGAGGTGCAGCAGGTCGGGTCGCCGGAGGAGGTCTACGCGCATCCGGTGAACCGGTACGTGGCCGGATTCATGGGCTACCGCAACATGATCTCGGTGACCGTGGCCGACGAGGGTGACGAGCACGCGACCGTCCACACCGAAGCCGGCGTCAAGCTCGTCGGCGTCAAACGGGAAGCGCTCGGGCCGAAAGCCGTGGCGGCGGTGCGGCCAGAGGACTTCACGGTGGTGAGCGAAGCCGGGGACAACACGCTCGAAGCGGTGGTCGAGATCGTCGAGTACCACGGGCGTGAGCAGGCGGTGGAGGCACGGCTGCGCAACGGCGAGCGGCTGCACGTCCGCACCAACTCACGGCTGGCACCGGGCGACACCATCGCGCTGAAGGTGCCGGTCGAACGCGTCCTGGTGTTCGCATGACCGCCACCCAATCGCCGCGCGACGCGAGATCACTGGAGAAGCCCGCCCTCGAACAAGCGTCGCTCAAGCACCGGCTGGCGGAGAAGGGCGTCGACCGCGTCCTCTGGCTGCTGGTGCCGGGCGCGGTGTTCGTGGTGCTGCTGTTCGTCTACCCGTTCCTGTACGGGTTGCAGCTGTCGTTCCAGCCGAAGGGCGGCGGCGGCCCGTTCCAGAACTACATCACCTTCTTCTCCGACGAGTACCTGGCGGAGACCGTCTGGATCACGCTGCGGCTCGGGCTGCCGGCGGCGCTGTTCAACGTGCTGGCGTCCATCCCGATCGCGTTCCGGATGCGCGGCAGGTTCCGGGGCAAGAGGGCGCTCACCACGTTGCTGGTCATCCCGATCACGCTCGGCACCGTGCTGACGGCGGAAGGACTTCTCGCGTTCTTCGGGCCGACGGGGTGGTTCAACCGCATCCTGCTGGCACTGGGCGCGGACGAACCGGCGAAGCTCACCCACAACTACTGGGGCGTGCTGTTCAGCCTGATCATCACGGGCTTCCCGTTCGCGTTCCTGCTGACGCTGTCCTACCTGTCCGGCATCGATCCCACGCTCGAACAGGCGGCGGCGACGCTGGGAGCGTCGAAACGGCAGCGGTTCCGGACGATCACCATGCCGCTGCTCGCTCCTGGTCTGGCGGTCACGTTCTGTCTTTCGTTCGTGCTCGCGTTCTCGGTGTTCCCCTCGGCGGTCATGGTCGGCAACCCCGCCGGCGAGACGCACGTGATGTCGATCGCCGCGTATGAGACCGCGTTGCGGGACAACGACTTCGCGATGGGCTCGGCGATCGCGATGCTGATGGCACTGGTGATGCTGATCGTGATCGGCGTGGTGCTCATCTGGCGCACGACGCTCTACCGAGGCGCGACAGGAGGCAAAGGATGAAACTCACTGCTCGCCCTGTCGTGTGGCTGACCTGGGGCGCGTTGATCTTCTTCATGCTCAACCTGGTGGGCATCGTCGGGGCGGTCGTCACCAACTCGTTCGCCGAGTCGTGGTTCGGCACGTGGTTGCCCAACGGCTACACGGGCAAGTGGTACGGCGAGGCGTGGCGCGACTACCGGCTGCTGGACGTGCTGGTGGTGACGTTCCAGGTCGCGATCGCGGTCGTCGTCATCTCCGTCCTCATCGGAGTTCCTACCGCCTACGCGTTGGCGCGCCGCGACTTCCCCGGCAAGAAGCTGCTCAACGTGCTGTTCCTGCTGCCGATCCTGATGCCGCCGATGACGTACGGCATCCCGCTCGCGACGGTGCTGTACAAGTTCCAGCTGGCGGGCAGCATGTTCGGCGTGATCGCGGCGAACCTGGTGCCGGCCGTGCCGTTCGTGGTGCTGACGATGACGCCGTTCATCGAGCAGATCGACACGAAGATCGAGTCGGCGGCCCGGATGTGCGGGGCCAACACGTTCGCCATCTTCACCCGCGTGCTCGCGCCACTGCTCGTACCGGGCATCCTGGCGGCGTCGATCCTGGTGCTCGTGCGGACGGTGGGCATGTTCGAACTGACGTTCCTCACGGCGGGCCCGACCAGCCAGACGCTGGTGGTGTCGCTGTACGAGGCGATGTCGTCGGCGGGCATCAGACCACAACAGATGGTCGACTCGATGGCCGTGATCTACACCGGGTCGATGCTGCTTTTGCTGGTGATCGCGCTTAGGTTTGTGAACCCGACCCAGCTCGTCACCAGACTCAAAGAACCGTCCTGACGCCTGACCCGTCATGATTGTTTCAACCGGCAGTTGAGGGTGAGGTAACCAGTGGCAGTCACCATCCGCGACGTGGCTCGCAGGGCGCACGTATCGGTCGCCACCGTTTCGCGTGCGCTGACATCCCCCGAGCTGGTCCGCCCGGAGACCAGATCACGGGTGCTGGCTGCTGCCTCCGACCTCGGCTACCAGCCCAACAGGGCGGCTCGAGGGCTGATCACGGGCAAGACCGGCAACATCGGCATCGTCGTGCCCGACCTCGACAACCCGTTCTTCACGGGCGTGCTCAAGGCCGTGCAGGCGCGGGCGATGCAGGCCGACTACGCGGTGTTCGTGGCGGACAGCGACGAGGACCCGGTGGCCGAGGCGAAGCTCGTGCACGCGATGGCCAAGCAGGTCGACGGCGTCGTGCTGTGCGCGCCGGGCCTGGAGGACTCGCAGGTCTACGAGGTGGCGGGCGCGACGTCGCTGGTGCTGCTGAACCGGCGCCTGCCGGGCGTGCCCGCCGCGTTGATGGACTCGGCGGGTGGAATGCACGCGATCGTCGACCATCTCGTCGCTTTGGGACACCGGCGGATCGCCTACCTGAACGGGCCGCGCACGTCGTGGTCCAACCAGGAGCGTCGCCGCGGGCTCATGTCGGCCGTTGCCCAGCACGGCGTGGACCTGGTGGACCTCGGACCGTTCGCGCCGCGCTACGAAGGCGGTTTGCAGGCCGCTGATCTGGCCGTGGCGGCCGACACGACCGCGATCATCGCCTACAACGACATCATGGCGCTCGGCGTGCTGGCGCGGCTGAGGGACCGCGGCATCTCCGTGCCTGGTGACGTGTCGGTGACCGGGTTCGACGATCTGACGTACGCGGCGCTGTGCTCGCCGGCGTTGACAACGGTGGCGATGCCCGTGGCGCAGGCCGGCCGCACCGCCGTGAACCTGTTGCTCGACTGGCTGGACTCGGACAACACCGAGGTGCCGCAGATCGTGGCGGAGACGCAACTCATCGTGCGCGGGACGACCACGCCGCCCAGGCGGTGAAGGTGAAGGGCTGGAGATGAAGGCGGCCCCGGCAAGGGCGTCTGGGGGGAGTACGCCGTAAGCCGGGGCCGCGAAGCGGCTGGGCCCGAGGGGGGAGGGGGCCTGGCACCGCTTGGTGTTCCACTCTGCCCTGAGCGGAAGAAATCCGCCAGGGTGGATGTACCTGTTTTTGGATTTCTCGTACGTACGGGTTACTCGTAGAGGCCTTCGTACAACCCAGAGTGAAGGCGGTGCACCACGTTGCGCTTGACCTTCAACGTCGGGGTGAGCTCACCTTCCTCCTGGGACAGATCGCGGGTGAGCAGCACGAACTTCTTCACTTGGGAAACACTGGCGAAGTGCGAGTTCGCTTCGTCAACAACTTGCTGCACCAGCGTTCGCACTTCCGGGTGACCCACCAAAGATTCGATGTCAGACGGCAAGCCTTTGGCCGTCGCCCACGGCACGATCTCGTCGGCGTCGAGTGTGAGCAGGGCCACACAGTAGGGCTTGCGGTCGCCGAACAGGACGGCGTGCGAGATCCAGCGGGACTGACGCAGCACGTTCTCCACGTTCGCCGGCGCGATGTTCTTGCCACCGGCGGTGATGATGATGTCCTTCTTGCGCCCCGTGATCGTGACGAAACCGTCCGCGTCGATCTCGCCGAGGTCGCCGGTGTGCAGCCAGCCGTCCTGGATCGTGGCAGCCGTCGCCTCCTCGTTGCGCCAGTAGCCGGCGAAGACGTGCGGGCCGCGCATGAGCAGTTCGCCGTCCTCCCCCAGCGACATCTCCAGGCCCGCCACGCCGGACGCGCCGACCGAGCCGAGCTTGAAGCGGCCCAGCGTGTTGATCGTGCCGACCGCGGTGGACTCGGTCATGCCGTAGCCCTCCAGCACCGGCACACCGGCCGCGTGGAAGAACTGCAGCACCTCACGTGAGATCGGCGCGGCACCAGAAAGCGCCTGCACGAGCTGACCGCCGAACACCGCGCGCACGTTGGCGAACAGCGCGTCGACCTGTTCGAACGCCGCCGCCATCTCGGCAGGCACGGGCTCGCCGGCGGCACGCCTGCGTCGCACCTCCAAGCCCAGGGTGACGGCCTGCGCGAGCTGCTCCGGCGGCACGGCAGAGGTGACGAACGTGTAGATCTTCTCGAAGATCCGGGGCACGGAGGGCAGGAAGGTCGGCCGGACCTCGGCCAGCTCCGGCACGATCTTCGTCATGTCGCCGCCGAAGTAGGCCAGCGTCCCACCGCGGTACATGGTGCCGAACATGATGATCTGCGCGAAGACGTGCGCCAGCGGCAGGAACAGGTAGACGGTGCCGGTCATCGCGTCGATGCGGGCTTCTTCGGCGACCCGGCACAGCGCGACCCAGTTCGCGTTGGTGAGGATGCAGCCCTTGGGCGGGCCGGTGGTGCCCGAGGTGTAGATGATCAGGCTCGGGTCCTCCGGCTTGATCGCGCGGCGCCGGTCGTCCAACTGGTCGGCCAGCGGTGAGGTGCGGCCGGTGTCCTGCAGCTCGGCGATCCTGGGGCGGTCACCGGCGGGGTCGATCGTGAAAACTGTTCGCAGCTCTGGGAGTTCGGGGGCGACCACTTCGACCTTGACGCACTGGGCCTCGTTCTCGGCCACCACGATCGACGCGCCGGAGTCGCCGACCACCCAGGCGATCTCCTCCGACGTGCTGGACGGGTAGATCGGCACGACGATGCCGCCCGCCGCGAGCACGGCCAGTTCGATCGCCGTCCACTCAGGACGGGTGTTCGCGAGCACGCAGACCCGGTCGCCCGCCCGCAGTCCGGCGTGGACGAACCCGGACGCGAGGTCCAGCACCAGCTCGGAGACCTCGGCGTAGGTCTGCGTGCGCCACTCGCCGTCCTGCTTGAACCGCCACGCCACCGCGTCGCCGTACGCCTGCTCCGCGAGGAACGGCAGGTCGGCTATCCGGCGGACGGTCTGCACCGCGTTCGGGATGGTGACTCCAGCGGTCATGGCGGCTCCTGCACGTCGGGGGAACGGATCAGGCGGGCACGACCTGCACGCGGGTGCCGTTCAACACGGCCGTGCCCGAGAGCGGGTCGATGCGGAGGTCGTCGGTGAGGAGGTTGACGTTCACGCCGGCGTGCTCACTGGCGACGGTGAGTCGCGTGCCCGGCAGGTCGTGGCCCCAGCCGTGCGGCATCGACACGACGCCGGGCGCGATGTCGTCGGTGACCTCGACCTGGACCTCGATCTTGCCGACGCGCGAGGTGACCTGGGCGGTCGCGCCGTCGGCGAGGCCGATCCTGGCCGCGTCACCGGTGTTGACCAGCAGCGTGCACAACGGCTTGCCCTTCACCAGCGCGGGCACGTTGTGCATCCAGGAGTTGTTGGTGCGCAGGTGCCTGCGGCCGACGAGCACCATCTCGGTCTCGGGGTTCTCCAGCGCTTCGAGCACGCGCGGGAAGTCGTCCACGATCGGTTGCGGGGTCAGTTCGACGCGACCGGACTCCGTGCGCAGGATCTCCGGCAGGCGCGAGGTGAGCGGGCCGAGGTCGATGCCGTGCGGGTTGTCGAGCAACTGCCGCAACGACACCCCGTACGGGCCGGTGCGGAGTTTGAGGTCCAGCAACCGTTCCTCGCGCGTCTCGCCCTCGGGTTCGAAGTCGACGCCGGCCTTCTGCTTCAGGCCCGCCAGCTGCATCGCCGCGATGGCGTCGAGATCGGCCTCCGCGCCCAGGCCGCTGAAGATCGTGGCGAGCCGGAAGAAGATGTCCGTCTCGTCGACCCTGCCTTCCTCCAACGGGATCGCCGCCCGCGAGTACTTCGCGACGTTGCGCACGGAGTTGTTGAGGAACGCGATGTCGTAGTGGTCGCGGCGGGACGGCGGCGGCGTCGGCAGGATGACGTCCGCGTGCCGGGTGGTCTCGTTGAGGTACGGGTCGACGCTGACCATGAAGTCCAAACCGGACAGAGCCTCGTTCACGCGGGCCGAGTTCGGCAACGACAGCGCGGGGTTGCCGCCGATCGTGAACAGCGCCCGCACCTGGCCGTCGCCGGGCGTCTCGATCTCGTCGACCATCGTGACGGCCGGGTACTCCCCCATCACCTCGGGGTGCCCCTTGACCCGGCTGTGCCAACGGCCGATGCCGAAGCCCTTGCCGCGGCCGGTGCCGCGCTTGCTGTGCGCGGGCAACGGCCACATCACGCCGCCCGGCCGGTCGAGGTTGCCGGTGAGGATGTTGAGCGTGTCGACCGCCCACGACGCGACCGTGCCGAACTCCACGGTCGTCGTGCCGATACGGCCGTAGACAGCCGCGCGTTCCGCCTCGGCCAACTGCCGTGCGAGTGCTCGGATCACGTCGGCCTCAACGCCCGTGCGTTCCGCGACGGCCTCCGGGCTGAACGGCGTGACGTGCTGACGGATCGCTGTGTGGTCGGTGACGTGCTCGGCGAGGTCCTTGAGGTCGACCAGGTCCTGCGCGAACAGCTCGTGGATCAACGACAGCAGCAGGAACACGTCCGTGCCCGGCCGGATCACGACGTGCTGGTCGGCGGCCGCGGCCGTGCGGCTGCGGCGCGGATCGACGACGACGAACGCCCCGCCGCGCTTCTGCAGGTCCTTGAACCGGCCCGGCACGTCAGGGACGGTCCACAGGCTGCCGTTGGACGAGAACGGGTCCGCGCCCAGCACCAGCATGAAGTCGGTGCGGTCGATGTCGGGCACCGGGATCGAGAAGATGCTGCCGTACATGTGGCCGCACTGGACGTGCTTGGGCATCTGGTCGACGGTGCTGGCGGTGAAGACGTTGCGGCTGCCCAGCGCCTTGCGCAGCGGTCCGGCGTAGAGACCGCCGGCGAGCGAGTGGACGACCGGGTTGCCCAGGTACATCGCGACGGCGTTGCGGTCCGGGAAGTCCTTGAGCCGTTCGTCGATGTACCGGAAGGCCTCGTCCCAGGTCGCCTCCTGGAACTCGCCGTCGCGCTTGATCAGCGGCGTGGCGAGCCGGTCGGGATCGGCGTCGAGCGTGCCGAGCGAGGCGCCCTTGGGGCAGATGAAGCCCCTGCTGAACTCGTCCTCGCGGTCGCCGCGCACCTTCGTGATGCGATCGCCCTCGACCGTCAGCTCCAGCCCGCACGTCGCTTCGCACAGCGGGCAGGTCGTGAACACGGTCCTCATGGGTCCCCTCACACAGCTTGTTACTAACGGGTACTAGTTGTCGGCGGTCGGGCGCAATCGCCCAGCCGAGGTCAACCCGAACAGCTCACTGACAGCCCTCGCGATCATGTCGGGCCGTTCGAGGGTGTGCTCGAACCGGAATCCGATGACCGCGCGCGAGCCGCCGAGCAGACCGGTCAGCTTGACGGATTCGTCCTGGTCAGCGCCGTAGCAGACGATCCTGCCGAACGGCGCGAGGGCGTCCAGCGAGGCCTGGAGAGCGCCTCCTGGATCGAGCACCACGTCGACCTGTTTGCCCTCGTTCGCCTCGATCAGCCGTTCGGCCAGACCGTCTCGATCGGATTCGACGGCGACGTCGGCGCCGAGCTTCATCGCCCTGCGCCGGCGGGCCTGGCTGGAGTCGGTCGCGATGACCCGGCCGGCGGCGAAACTGCGGGCCAGCTGGACCGCGATCGCGCCGACCTCGCTCGCGGCGTCGTGTACGACGATCGACTCGTCCGGCCTGAGGTGCGCGCACGTGCGGAGGAGGTGCCACGCCGTTGTGCCTGCTCTGGCCAGTGTCAGCGCCTGGGCGTCGGTGACTCCCGCGGAGACCGGGAGGTGCAACCGGCCGGCGACCACCACCACGCGACGTCCGCCGTCCTCCACCCGGACCTCGTCGATCGCCTCGGCTGTGCGCATGTCGTCCATCTCACGTTCTCGCGGCGACGGTCTGTAGTGAGGCTTCCACAACAGCTAAGAATCCGCGCTGCTCAGAGGCTCGGCCCGCGATCGCGACCTACGGGTGAGTCCGAGTGGGTACGCCCTGGTGCGGGGTCTGGCGATCCTGTGTGCACGGGTGGAGCATGTGCCGGTGAACGCCGCACTCCGCACCACCCTCACCATGCTCGCGGTGGCGGTCGCCTACTACGCGACGGCCAGGGTGGGACTGGTCCTGGCACTGGTCAAGGGCCAGGTCACCCCGCTGTGGCTGCCGACGGGCATCTCGGTCGCGGCGCTGCTGATGTCGGGCCCCAAGATCTGGCCGGGCATCGCCCTCGGCGCGCTCACCGCCAACCTCGCGCTCGGCGCGGGCCCGTTGGGGATCGTGATCATCACCATGGGCAACACCGCCGCCCCGCTGGCCGCCTGGTACCTGCTGACGCGGTTCGGGTTCCGGCCCCAGCTCGACCGGTTGAAGGACGCGGTGCTGCTCGTCTTCGCGGCCGCGCTGGGCGCGATGCTGATCAGCGCGCTGGTCGGCACGGCGGCGTTGAAGGTCGGCGGCGACATCCCGTGGCACGACGTGCCGGCCGTGATGGCGGTGTGGTGGACCGGTGACGCGATGGGCGTGCTGGTGTTCACGCCTCTGCTGCTCACGCTGCCCCGGCAGTGGAACGCCCCGCCGCGCAAGCTCGCGGAGGCTGGCGCGCTGCTGATCGCAACCGCGAGCCTCGCGGTGTTCGTGACGATGGCGGAGCCGCGGTTGCTGTTCCTGGTCTTCCCGATGCTGATCTGGGGAGCGCTGCGGTTCCAGCACGCGATCGCTGCCCCGTGCGCGGTGATCATCTCGGTGGCCGCCGTGATGTCCGCGGCCGGCGGGCACTTCGCCACGAACGACCTGCTGACCACGATGATCGTGCTGCAGGCGTTCAACGGGTCGGTGGCGCTGACCGGGTTGATCCTCAGCGCGATCACCAGCGAGCGCAACGAGGCCAGGCAGGCCATCGAGCGCGCGTGCGAGCAGCTGGCCGAAACCGTTGCGCGCTATCAGGAAGACGGCGTGCGCAAGCGGCTCGGCAAGGTCGTGCCGCCGGGATAACGCTGCTGGGTCAACGCTGCTGCATGGCGTCCAGCACGCGGGCGAGCTCCAGCCGTGACGAGACGTGCAGCTTCGCGTAGATCCGCGACAGGTAGACCTCGATCGTCCGCGGGCTGTAGTGCAGGGCGGAGGCGATGTCGCGGTTGCGCATTCCCTGCTGCACCAGCCGTGCGACGTTCTCCTCGGCCTCGGTCAGCAGGCCCGGCGCCTTCGACCGCGCCCTGGGCACCTTGGCCCCCAACGTCCGCAGCCGGTTGCCCGCCTGGCGCCGCAACCCGTGCGCGCCGAGCCGTTGGAAGGTCGTGTAGGCCTCGACGAGCACCGGCACCTCGTCGGCGGAGACCTCCCCCAACGCGAGCTGTGCGCGGGCCTTCTCGAACTCCAGCCCACCGAGAGCGGCCTCGGACACCGCTTCCTTGAGCAGGTCCACGTCCTGCCTCGCCACCCCGGACACCCTGCGGATCGTGGTGCGCGACCACGGCGAAACCCGCGTCGCGGACACCTCGGACAGCCGGTCCAGCGCTTCCTCGGCCTCCTTCGTGCGGCCGCGTTCCAGGTCGAGTTCGATCATCCTCGCGACCAGCACGCAGGAGTAGGCGGCCTCGAGCCGTTCGCCCACGGCGTCCGCGAGCAGGTCGTAGGCCTCGGTCAGCTCTCCTCTGGCGATCAGGTACTCGGCCAGCGCGATCGCGTGCAGCTTCGAGATGTTGATCGACTGCGGCGCGGGCATCGCGGCCAGCCGTGCCGCCACGTCCAGCTCGCCGCGCCAGGTGCGGATGGACAGTTCGATCGCGTGCAGCACGCCGAGCGCCTGATCGGCCTGGGCGGCCTCGACGTCGGGCAGCCAGCGGCCGATGCCATCCAGCGCCGCGTCCCAGTGCCCGCCCAGCCAGTCCAGCGCCACCCGTGACGCGGCCCGTTCGGCGCGAAATCCGTGCGAGCCCACCTGATCGACGAGTTCCTCGGCCCGCCGCACCCGCCACGACGCGTCGTGCACCAGCCCGGCGAGAGCCGTGATCGACGCGCAGACCGAGAGCGCCTGGAGTTCGAGCATCGGCTGCCCGTCACTGCACAACAGGGCGCGGTTCGCGTACTCGACCGTCTTGTCGTGCTGGAACAACAGCGACGTCAGCATCGCCAGGTGTTCGAAGACGATCACGCCCTCTGCTGGCGAACTGATCGGCAACGCCTCAATGCGCGCGACTTCCTTCGCCGCGTCCTTGTACCGGTCGTTGTAGAGGAACAACACGGCACGCTGAGCTTCCAACGACGCCGGTACCGACCCGCGCGCGACCTCAACGTCTGCCAGTTCCATGGCTTCTGCCGTGCGCCCCACCGAGAAGAGCGACGAGATCACCGCCGTGGCAACACGCGCACGTTCCGGCCCCGCTTCCAACGACTCCAACGCCGCCAGCCCCGGCTCGATCGCCAGCGCCGGCCGAGAAGCCCGCGCCAGCACCCGGCACTGCAACGCCAGCAACTCGGCACGCTCAGGTGCGTTGCGCGGCAACAACTGCAGAGCCCGAGCACACAACGCGGCAGCCGTCTCAGGCGCCGTAGCCCGAGCCACCGAGGCCGCCTCGGCAAGCACTCCCACAGCCACCCGATCACCAGGCGCCGCGGACTCGGCCAGATGCCAGGCGAGTTGCAGAAGGTCGACAGACAACCCCTGCGCCCGATCCTCCAACAGCCGCGCCGAGATCAGCGAGTGCAGGTGACGCCGTTGCGCCGGCCCGACCTCGTGATAGAGCGCCTCCCCGACCAAAGCATGCGAGAAGCGATAACCCCGCTCGTCGTCGTGCACCACGATGTGCGCACGCAACAACTCGTCGAACGCAGCAACCACAGTCTGTTCCGGCAACGACGCAACACGCGCCAGAAGAGAAATCTGATCAAGCCGAACCCGCCGAAACACCGCCACCGCACGCGCCACCAGCCGCGTGTCGTTCTCCAGCGGCGCCACTCTCCTGAGCACCGCCTCGCGACGCGTCAACCGAATCGCGTCCGGCGACACCGCCAGCCGCGCCCGATTCCCGTCGACCGTCACCAGATCGAGCTCTCTCAACGACCGCGCGATCTCCGTGACGAAGAACGGATTCCCGTCGGATCGCTGCTGGACCTCACGCGCCAGCCCTTCGTCCACCGCCGTCTGCAACACCGACTCGACAATGCGCGCGACGTCCGCACCGGACAGCGGCGCGAGGTCGATGCGCATAACCTCGGCATGCTGCTCAACGCGATCCAACAAACCTTCAGCCCCAGGTTCGCTGATGTGCGAACGGCTAGCGGTGACCAGCACCAGCGGCGCGGCCGACACCCGCCGCAGCACCAACGTGAGCAACGCCAGGGAATCATCATCGACATGGTCGAGGTCGTCGATCAACAACGCCGCCGGACGCGTGGCCGTCAACTCGGCCAGCAACCGCACCACCCGATCACACGCACGCCCGAACCACGCCCCGGAATCCTCGGCAACCGAGATCTCCAACGCCGCCAAGGCATCCGACCGCCCCTTGTCCGCCCCCAACGACCGGATCAACGCCACCACAGCGCCATACGGGATCCGCTTGCCCAGAACATCCGACGCCGACGTCAACACGGCACAATGCCGCTCCCGCAACCGCCGCGCGATCTCCGCGAGCAACGACGTCTTCCCGATCCCCGGCTCACCACTGACCTGAACCACCACAAGCCCGGTGGCAGGCGCTTGGTCCACACACTCGAGCACAGCGCGCAGCTCCGGTTCCCGCCCCCACAACTCGGGGACAGCACGGAGCGGAGTGTCGGCGATGACGGCCTCCCGGCAACTTCAGCGGAGCTGCCCAGAGTCTTCCATGTGGGTGTCCATCCAAGCCAAGACCCGCGTTCCGTACCGGATCACTCACTCCGCGTAACAGTTTTCCCTCATACGAGGCCCAACACGTTAGCCACTGAGTGTTCCCTACTAATCCGTGGTTCCTCTCAGTGATGCCCTAAAGGGGCCCAGCCGCCGCCCGAGGAGGGTCAATGTCGATCCAAGGAACCTGCGCCCCGCAGTTCGCCGAGGTCCGCACCGAGTTCGAACGCAACTTCGCCGAACGCGGCGAGGTAGGCGCCTCCGTGCACATCACCCTCGACGGCACCCCGGTGGTAGACCTCTGGGGAGGCCAAGCCGACCCCTTGACCGGCCAGCCCTGGTCAGAAGAAACCATCGTCCACGTCTGGTCCTGCACCAAGGCCGCAACCTCCCTCTGCGCCCACATCCTCGCCTCCAGAGGCGCCCTGGACCTCAACGCCCCAGTAACCCACTACTGGCCCGAATACGGCGCCGAAGGCAAAGAAACCACCCTCGTCCGCCACCTCCTGTCCCACCAAGCAGGCCTCCCGGCAGCCACCACCTGGCTACCAGCCAACGCCTTCTACGACTGGGACCTCATCACCTCAACCCTCGCCGCCCAAAAACCCCTCTGGCAACCAGGCACCCGCCACGGCTACCACGGCCTGACCTTCGGCTTCCTGATCGGCGAGGTGATCCGCCGCACCACCGGCCTCTCACTCGGCCAGTTCTTCGAAAAGGAAGTCTCCGGCCCCCTGGCCCTGGACTTCTGGATGGGCCTCCCCGAAGACCTGGAACCCCACGTAGCCCCAACAATCCCAGTAGACCCAACCCAACCGGGCATCCTCCTCCCGTCCCTCTTCATCACCGCCATGACCCAACCCGAATCCCTCCCAGGCCTGATGCTCCTCAACAACGGCGGCTACATGGCCCCAGGCGAATCCGACTCAAGGTCCGCCCACACAGCCGAAATGGGCGCAATCGGCGGCATCAGCAACGCCCGAGGCCTAGCAGGCATGTACCGCCCCCTAGCCCTGGGCGGCACCTACAACGGCGTACGCCTGGTAGAAGAATCCCAAATCCCCCAGATGTCCATCACCGCCGTCTCCGGCCAAGACGCCGTAGTAGGCGTCCCCTCCCGCTTCTCCCTGGGCTTCCAGAAACAGGTCAACAACTCCCACCTCCCGCCAAACGACGCCGAGGGTCTGCAAATGCCAGAAGACGCCTTCGGCCACACCGGCATGGGCGGCTCCCTCGGCTTCGCCGACCCCAAAGCGCGCATCTCGTTCGGCTACACCATGAACAAGCAGGGCCCAGGCCTAGCCCTGAACTCACGCGGACAGTCCCTAGTGGACGCTCTCTACCGCTCACTCGGCTACCACCAAAGCAACGGCACCTGGTACGCCTAACGCGATGCCGCTGCCCTCACCTCCATGGCGTCTGCAAGTACTACCAACTCAAGATCATCCAGCACTTTCCTACCACCAACTCGCCGACCCCGGCCGGGTTCCAGGGCAGTTGGGTGTAGTTAGGGGCGATTCGATCAAGAGTTGGCGGTACTTGCAGACGCCAACAGCGCCATCCCCTTGGAAGCAGCCTTCTAGAACGGCTTGGTCTCCGCAGCGATCTCTCCGAGGATGTCGCTCAACGGGCGAGAAGACTGCACCGAGAGCGAAGCGGCCTGACCCGGCGGCACAGTTTCCGCAACATCCGTCCCAGCACAGGTAACCCGAGACGCCGGCAAGATCCCCGACACCAAGTACTTGTTGACCAACGCATCCACACACCCGTTGCGCCGCAACGCATAGTGCCCATGCTGCCCATCATTGGCCACACTGATCAACGGCTCATTCAGATGCTCAGCCATGACCCGCCCATTGGCCAACGGAGTCTGAGTGTCCCCATCAGAGTTGACCACGACCCCAGCCGGGTACTTCCGCGTGATCGCCGGAATCTTCTCCGGCCTCTGAAACGCCCGGAACGTACAGTTAGTAGGCGCCATGTAGTCCACCGTGCCACCGAACGGGTTCGTGTCCCGCCACCGCTTCATGTCGTTGTAGTAGGTAGTGACATCACTGAACCAGTCCCACTCACACGTAACAGCCTGGTACGTACCGGCCGAGGTCGGCTCAATGTCACCCTTCTTCAGAGCAGCGACAATCGCCGAAGCCTCCCCAGAGTCAGCAGACCCAGCCACGACCGACGCGATGTGCCGCGAGAACGCAGCCCAAGACCGCCGATACCGAGTAGCCCCAACCGCATAGTCAAACGAGCTCACATCCGCATACCCGCCATACGGACCAGCCTTCAACTTCTCCGCGATCGCATCCAACTCACCACGCACCGCAGCAGCAGTGGTCCCAAGCCCATACGTCCCATGCCGAGCCGCAGTCCACTCAGTCCACTTCTTCAAGTTGTCCGTGATCGCATCGACAACATCGACATCCTGCTCATGCCAAGTCTTCAACGGATCCAACGCGGAATCCAACACACTGCGATCCAACGACTTGGGGAACAGAGTCCCGAACACAGCCCCGAGCTGAGTCCCGTACGAGTACCCGACGTACGAGACCTTCTTCTCCCCCAACGCCCCGCGGATCACATCCATGTCCCGAGCAGTGTTCATAGTGGAGACGAACCGCCGCATCTCCCCACCACCACGCTGACAGTTGGCCTCAACCGCCCGCGCGTAGTCCGCCCAGTTCGCCAACTGCGAATCCTTAGGCCGCGTAGGAAACTCGTCATCAGACGGCGTAGAGATGCACCTCAGCTGCGTGGACCGCCCAACCCCACGAGGATCCATCCCGACAACGTCATAAATCTTCAACACCTCAGCCTGAGCGTTGAACCAGTGCACAGCCCCGAGCCCAGACCCACCCGGCCCACCGGGGTTCGTCAGCAACACCCCTCTACGCCGAGCCGGATCAGTAGCCTTCTTCCGCGAGATGGCAACTTCAAGATTCCCGTTGCCAGGATTCTTGTAGTCCATCGGCACGACAACGGTGGCGCACTCAACGCCAGTCGACGGTGTGACCCACCCAGCCGGACACTCAGCCCAGGCGACGGTCTGCCCATAGTATTCGTCCAACGGCCCGGGAGCCGCCTGAGCCGTTCCCACCAAGGACACGAACAACGGAGCGACCAAAGCCGCCGCGCCCCAACGCTTGTTCACCGCGTACCCCTCCCGATCGGTCAGCGGCTGACGCTTCCGCAGCAGCTGACCCGATCGACACCCCCGAAGGTCGGGTGAATTTCACCGCACCTCGCACACTTCGTAGGTGAGCTCCAAACCCTCAAGGACGCCCTTCGCGACCGCCTGCACGCGGTTCAACCAGCGGTAGCGGTCGTCGCCGGTCTCGAAAAGGGGCGCCGCGTACAACGGCGCGTCGAAGCCATTCGAGACGTCAACCCGTCCTGAGTAGTGCAAGAACACGTACGCGCCGTCATAAGTGCGCAACACAGACCGCACGTCCAACGTCGCGGTGCCGTCCGGCCCGATGGTCAGCCAGTCCGCGGTCGAGGTCCCGTGCATCTCCCCGCGCAACCGGTCGCCGACGAACGAACCAGACTCGACCTCGTAGATCAACCGATCACCAACGGGCGTTTTCGGGAGCAGGTAAGGCTTTCGCAGCCGGGCAGTCATCGTCCCCAACGGCACGAGCTCCATCACGCCACCGTCCCGCCGTCAACCACGAGGATCGAACCGGTGGTGTAAGCAGCAGCCGGAGAAGCCAGATACGCCACCGCGCCGGCAACTTCGCACGCCTCACCCACTCGCCCCAATGCGGTCTTGGCGACGACCGACGCGTGCAGCCGCTCATCCCCTACGATCGCGGCCGAAAAATCGGTCCGGATCACCCCCGGCGCCACGGCGTTCACCCGGATCCCAGCCGGACCGAGCTCACGAGCCAACGTCCGGGTGGCGCTGATCATCGCCGCCTTGGCCGCCGAGTACAGCCCCATGAACGGCTCCGCCTTCAGCCCGGCCGCCGACACGATGTTGATGACCGACCCACCCCCAGCACCCAGGCCGGCCGCGACCGCAGCTCGCGTCAACGACAGCGGCGCCCGCACGTTCACCGCCATGATCTTGTCGAACGCCTTCGCCGAAACGTCGATCAACGGCCCGAACGGCGGCGCCGCACCAGCGTTGTTGACCAGCACGTCGATCCGCCCGAAACGATCGACAACAGCCGACACGACACCAGGAATCTCATCTTCGTGCCCGATGTCGGCGACCAGTGGCAACGCCTCGACCTCGAACTCGCGCTCGACCGCCGCCGCGACCTCCTTGGTGGTCTCAGCAGTGCGCGCGACGACAGCAACGCTCGCCCCAGCACGAGCCAGCGCGCGCACCGACTCCAGACCGATGCCACGGGTGCCGCCGGTGACCAGTGCGACGTGTCCGACCAGCGAAAACGGGTTGCTCGACATACTGGCGAAATTATTCGACACACTGTCGAGAAAGCAACGAGCACCGCTTATCTACTGGGGAACCCCATACACGGCCCGCAGCCACACAGCAGTCAGCGTGTCGACGACTTCACGGTCGCGAGCGGCCGACTTCCGGGACAGCGACAGGCTGTAACACATCGACTCGTTCATCGAGACCAGCACAGTCGCCAGAGCCCGCGCGGTCGGCGGGCCAGACACGGCAACACCGGCCTCACGTTCGATCTCGATCTGCGTCGCCGTCGACTCGATGAACTTGCGGGCGACCCCGGACCAGAACCCGCGCACCAGCTCACTCGTGTCGCGAGCCCGAACCGCCGCGCGCAGGACGGGACCGTGCGCCCGCCACAACGAGACGGTCCCCGCGATCGCCCGCCGGATCGAGTCCGCCGGCGGTTCACTGCCGCGCCGCAACCACAGCGCCGCGGAGTCGTAGAGGCTGTCCGCGACCCGTTCGGACAACGCGAGGAGCACCGCCTCGCGCGACTCGAAGTGGAAGTAGAAGGTGGACCGGGAGATTCCGGCGCCGGAGGTCAGCTCGTCGACGGCGATGTCGTCCAGCGCCCTCGTCTCCAGCAGCTGCTCCGCGGTGTCGAGAATGGCCTGCGACGTCAGGTCACCCTTGCTCCGCTTGCGCCGCGAGCCGGCTCGGTTCATGGCGGACATCATTGTTGATCGATGCGTCTCCAACAACAGAAGGCGTACCGGGAGTCGATGAGGTAGGAAGAAGTATGGATCCGGTCAAGGCGTTGAAGCAGGTGGCATTCCACCTCGAGCGGGCGGGCGAGCCGACCTACCGCGTCCAGGCGTTCCGCAACGCGGCCGCCGTTCTCGCCGATCTGGACCCCGCTGACGTGGAGAAGCGCGCTGAGCTCGGCACGCTCACCGACCTGAAAGGCGTCGGGAAGTCCACCGCGGGCGTGGTCCAGGACGCGCTCGCGAACCGGGAACCCGCCTATCTCGCGAAGCTCCGGCACGTCGACATCACCGGCGGCGAGGAGATGCGCGCGAAGCTCAAGGGCGACTGCCACGTCCACTCCGACTGGTCCGACGGCGGCAGCCCGATCAGGGACATGGCAGAGGCGGCTCGCGATCTCGGCCACGAGTTCATGGTGCTGACCGACCACTCGCCGCGCCTGACCGTCGCGAATGGACTGACCAGGGAACGTCTGGAGAAGCAGCTCGAGGTCGTCGCGGAACTGAACGTGGACCTGGCACCGTTCCTGATCCTCACCGGCATCGAGGTCGACATCCTCGACGACGGCTCGCTCGACCAGGACGAGGACCTGCTGGCACGGCTGGACGTCGTGGTCGCGAGCGTCCACTCGAAACTGAAGATGCCCAGGGCCGACATGACCAAACGGATGCTGAACGCGGTCGCGAACCCGCACGTCGACATCCTCGGTCACTGCACGGGACGCCTGGTCGTGGGCAAGGGCCGGCCGGAGTCGCAGTTCGACGCGGAACGGGTCTTCGAGGCCTGCGCCGAGCACGGCACCGCGGTGGAGATCAACTCACGGCCCGAGCGGCTCGATCCGCCGCGCCGGCTGCTCAACCTCGCCGTCGACGCGGGCTGCACGTTCTCGATCGACAGCGACGCGCACGCGCCCGGTCAGCTGGACTGGCTGAACTACGGCTGCGCGCGGGCGGAGGAGTGCGGCGTCACGCCGGACCTCGTGATCAACACGAGGTCCGCATCTCAGCTGCTGTCCGGGTGAGGTGCTCGTACCAGGAGACCAGGGGCCCGGTGTCGGCCAGCGCGCGGGTCAGGGCGACCCGGCACAGGTCCCGGACGGGCTCGGGGTCCCACGAGGACACCAGCTCGTCCATCGACGGCCCCAGGGCGCCCAGCGCGTACCGTTCCAGCCCGGCGCAGATCGGCACGACGGTCCCGTCCGCCTTGACCACCAGCGGATCCACCCGCACGAACGCCGCCGGATCCGCCCGCAGCAGGGCGGCGGACGTGACGTCGAACTGGACTTCGATCGCGTCGTCCTCAGCGACCCGGTTCAGTTCGACGGCCGCGTAGACCAGATCGATCCGATCCACGCCGTACGGCCGCACCCGCACCTTGCGCGCGCCCTCGCCCACCGCCTCGGCTGCCATACCCCGAAGCAATGGCACGGTGTCCGGCACGAGGTCGATCAACACCGTCGCCCGGTGCCCGTTGGCAGCGCATTCCCCCACCTCGTCCAGCCCGACCACGAGCTCGGCGCCCGGCACGGCCGTGAGCCAGCGAGGATCGTGGACCTCGACTCCCATACTCGGTAGGAGCGTCCATTCGGCTGACAAATACCTCCGTACCGCTCACCGGTCCATTTGGAATTTCCATCTGGCTGTATCACGGCGACCGGCGCTTCCATCAGAGTGCAAACGACCTGTCGCCCACGCCCGCCGGCGGGGGCGAATGGGCCGATCAGGGGACTTGCCGTCACACCATCGGGAATGCCGGAAACGGGTGCTGACGCGCGGACGACGTCATAGTTGGAGGGGAGGCAGCATGCGCCGCCAGTTCATCGTGCCCGCGGAGTCATGCGCCAGGAGTGCCGCAGAGGCGCGCCGCACAGTGCTGCGCGACCTTCACGACGGTGTCGGCCCATCACTCGCCGCGGTCGCACTCGGGCTGCGGTCGGCACGGCAGCTGCTCACCTCCGACCCCACCGGCGCGGCCAGGCTGCTCGCGCTGCTCGAGGACGAGATGCACTCCGCGATCGGCGACATCAAGGCGCTGGTCGCGAACGAGAGCCCGTCCTCGGTGACGAAGCTCGGGCTGGTCGGCGCGGTCGAGCAGTTCGTGGCCGCCCTGCGGTCCAGGCTGCACGTCGCGATCGACGTCGTGGTGCTCGGCGAGATCCCGCCGCTGCCCGACGCGGTGAGCGTGGCGGCGTACCGGATCGTCCGCGAGGCACTGACGAACGTCGTGACGCACGCCGACGCGCGCACGTGCCAGGTCCGGCTGTGGTTCGACGTGGAGCTGCACGCCGAGGTCGTCGACGACGGTGTCGGAACCGCCGAGGTGTCGCACGGCGTCGGGCTCGCGTCGATGCGGCAACGTGCCAGCGAGCTCGGCGGGAACTGCCGGGTGGAATCCGGCCGCGACGGCGGCACCAGGCTCGCCGCGGCGATACCCCTCAGATGAAAGCGCGGTCATGACCTTGCGCGCACTCGTCGTGGACGACCACCCGCTCTTCCGCCGCGGCGTCATGGCGGCCCTGACCGACAGCGGCATCGACGTGGTCGGCGAAGCTTCCGGTGGCACGGCGGCGATCGAACTGGCCGAACGGCTGCAACCGGACGTGATCGTGATGGACCTCAACATGCCGGACCTGGGCGGGATCGAGGCGACGCGCCGGATCGTGGCCGCACGGCCGTCCGCTCACGTGCTCGTGCTGACCATGTTCGAGGACGACGAGTCGGTGTTCGCCGCCATGCGTTCCGGGGCGCGGGGCTATCTGGTGAAGTCCTCGCGGCCTCAACAGATCGTGGACGCCGTGCGCGCGGTCGGCGAGGGTGAGGCGATCTTCAGCCCTGCCGTCGCCACGCGGTTGCTCGACTTCTTCGCCACGGCACCACGTCCGAGCACGCTCCCGGAGCTGACCGGGCGCGAACGCGAGGTCGCTCGTCTCATGGCGGCGGGCAAGGGCAACGCCGTGATCGCCAAAGAATTGTTCCTGAGCACCAAAACCGTGCGCAACCACGTGTCCAACATCCTTCGCAAGTTGCAGGTCGCAGATCGCTCGCAGGCGATGAACCTGTTCCGGGACAGTTCGGGATAACTGCCCCTGCCAGCCGGGACATCCCGCGCAGGATGATTGCTGTGATGCCTTTTTTTGGGCCGACGTCAGAAGGGGAGCTGATGAACGCCGAACCCGTAACCGTTGTCCTGCACGCCGCCGACTCGATCACCCGCGCGGGCGTGATCGTCGCGTTGCGCTCACGTCCGGAGATCCGGCTCGTCGAACCGGAGACCGCGGAGAGCTGCGTCGCACTCGTCGTCGCCGAACGCCTCGACGAGAACGTCCTGCAACTGCTGAGAAAGCTGCAGTGCCAGCCCAATCCCGGCATCGTCCTCGTCACGGGCGACGTGGCCGACTCCGAACTGCTCGACGTCGTCGGCAGTGGTGTGTCCGCCGTGCTGCGCCGCGCCGAGGCCACCCCGGACACGCTGGTCCGGCTGATCCGCGCCGCCCACGTCGGCGAGGGCTCGTTGCCAGCCGACCTGCTCGGACGACTGCTCGGCCGGGTGTCCCAGCTGCAGCGCAACGTGTTGCGCCCCAACGGGCTCAACCTCGCCGGCATGTCCAGCCGGGAGACCGAGGTGCTGCGGATGATCGCCGACGGCCTGGAGACCAGGGAGATCGCGGAGCGGCTGTGCTACTCGCAGCGGACGGTGAAGTCGATCCTGCACGACATCACCAACCGCTTCCAGCTGCGCAACCGCGCCCACGCCGTGGCCTTCGCGCTGCGTGAGGGCCTGATCTAGGGCGAAGGCCTGATCTGAGGTCATTCCGCCCGCCCGTTGAGGACGACCGAGGGCGTGCAAGCGCCCTTCGGTTGCGGGTTCTGGCAGCTCACCCGCAACACGATCTTCTCGCCGGGCTGGAACCGCAGCGGTTCCTGGAAGTGCTCGTCGCGGTCCCGGAAGTTCCCGAGCCCGATGACCCTGATCACGCTGCGGGTCCCGCCCGCGTCCCGGATGAGCTGGGCGGTGCCCGTGTCGCCCTTGGCGTTCTCGAAGAAGATGTCCTTGAACAGCAGCGTCTTCTTGTCGTCCGGCGGCGTGAAGGTCACCTCGGTGAACGCACCGGCGTTCGCGACGATCGGTGAGGTGGCGTCGATCCGGAACGTCACCGGATCGCCCTTCTCGGCGGGCTTGGGCAACGTCGGTGTCGAGCTGGTGTCGCCCGGCTTGATGCCCAGTGCGTCCAGGGCCTGACCGGCGTTGGCGGCCGCCTGCTTCGACTCGTCCTTGGCCGCACCGGCCGCGCTGGCCGCCTCGTCGGCCTTCTCCTTGATCTCCTTGCTCTCCTGCTGCATCGCCTCGCGGGCCGCCGACTTCACCGCGGGCGCCAGCACCGAGAACCACAGCGCCACCAGGGCTCCCGCGAGCAACAGGAGCGCGATCAGGGCCGGCAGCAACCACCTCGGCAGCAGCTGGCGCTGGACCATGCTGCCCTGGGCGACGAGCGGCTCGCCCTGTTCCGGGGTGATCTCGACCTGGAACGGGTGCCGCTTCGGCTCACCCCGCAGGAACGTCTTGCGCGGCCTGGCCTGCAGCCGCACGAACGTGGTGGTGCCCGGCGGCAGCGAGATCTCGGTGCGGTCCAGCCGGAAGTCGAGCTCGTCCTCGGGATCGACGGCTCGCAGCCGCAACATCGCGGGCGCGTTGCCCACGTTGTCGACGGCGACCTCGTACTTGGCCTTCCTGGCGCCCTCCGCCTTGGCCGGCACCAGTTCCGCGGCCACGTCGGTGAAGGCGCCCACCACCACGACGCCCTCTTCGACGACTGAGCCGTGCGGATCCTCGCGTGAGATGACCCGCACGCCGAACGGGACCGGGCCCGCGTGGACGCTCGCGTCGCGGGGTGGCGCGAACCGGATGAGCACGGGCGCGGACTCACCGGGGTTGAGGTTGACCGCGGCGGGTTCGGCCTGGCTCCACGACGTGGCATCGCCGACGACGTCGATCGTGAACTGGTCCACCAGCTCGCCCGCGTTGCGCACCATCACCTGGCAGGTGACGTCCCCGCCCGGTGCGACCGCGAGGTCCGAAGTGGACAGTGTCGCTGTTGCTCCCATGACTTGAAGTCTCCTTCTTCTGCTCTGCGGTCGCAGTGGCGGTTCAGGCGTGACCGGGTGCGCTCATCACTGCCCGTAGGTGCAGTTGAGGTGCGGTTCAGCCGCGCTCGACGAAGTTCGACGGCTGCGAGGTGTTCGGCAGCGCGAGGAAGTCACCCGACTTCACCTCGCCGAACCGCGTGCCCTCGACCGTGATCGCCTGCGCCTGCCGGACGCCCTCGGTGTCGTTGTGGAAGACGAGCATCTGCGTGGTGAACGTGCCGTCGGCGGTGGTGATCTCCCCCGGTGTCTCGGAGATGCCGATCGTCCAGCCGAGCCGGATCTTCGCTCCCGGCGGGAAGTCCTTGCCCTGCAGCGAGACCACCCCGCCGAGCGGCCCTGCCTGCTGGTCGGCGGTCAGCGTGGGCTGCTTGATCACGATCTGGGTGGATGCCACGTTGTCCAGCGAGTTCTCGTCCGGTCCGGTCGCGATCACGACGCCGACCAGCTCCCGGTCGACGGCCTGGGTGGCGGGGATCGTGAACTTGACCTCGGCCTGACCGTCGGGCCCGAGCGTGCCGACCGGGCAGTCCGGCTGGCAGCCGAACGCGGAGGCGACCACCCGCACGTCGGTCAGCGTCGAGCCGGAACTGTTGAGCAGCTTGAAGGTCACGCTCACGTCGTCACCACCGACGAACGCCGGCCGCGGGCCCGCCGACAGCGCGAGCGAGAGGGATCCGGTTCGTTCCAGGACTTTCACGGTGACGCGGGACGTGATCGTGCCGACCGCGGCCGTCACCACGTGCTCTCCCGCCGTGACACCGGTGGCCTCGCCGCTCACGACTTTCCGTTCTCCTGGGGCGATCGGGCCGAGGTTGGTGCTGGCCGGTCCGCCCTGCAGTCCGGGCGGCGTCGTCACGGTGAGCGCGGCGGGTGCGGGCGCGAAGCCGGAGTTCGTGACGGCGACCTCGATCGTCGTCCTGCCGTTGAACGGGATCTCGGCGGGGGTCGCGGTGGTGGTCACGGCGAGCCTGGGCAGTCGTCGCACGGCGGGCTGGCTCGCGTTGCGGGTCAGCAGCCGCGGGGTGCCGTTCTGGACGGCGACGGTCCACAGGTCCGGTGGCGCCTCGCTGTCGGAGGACTGGAACACCAGCCTGGTCCCGTCGGGCAGCCAGGCGGCGTCTCTCGGACGGACGATGGTGCCGACGTCCTCCACGATCACGCGAAGGCCCGTGCCGTCCGCGTTGACCGTGCAGATCCGCTCGTCCTGGGTGAACGCCAGGCTCTTGCCGTCCGGGGACCACGCCGGGAACTCGTCGTCGCGGCCGCCGCACGGGTCGTCGAAGCGTGACGACAGGTCGACCTGGTTGGTGCCGTCCGGTGACACCAGCCAGATCTGGGAGCCCTCGGGATTCTGCGCGGTGATGGTGATGACGGCGGTGTCGGTGCCGGTGTTGCCCTGGGCGTCGGTCGCGGTGCAGGTCACCGTCGTGATGCCGATCGGGAACCTGGTGCCGGACGGCGGCGTGCAGACCGGGGTGAGCGGCTGGCCCTGGCTGGTGGTCGCGCTCGCCTGGTAGGTGACGGTCGCGCCGGTGCCGTCCTGCGCCTGCGTGGTCACGTTGTCGATGCGCACCACCGGTTCGACGAGGTCGGCGACGCGGACGGTGACGGTCTGGGTGTGGCCGGGGCGTGCCTGGGGCTCGTTGTTGAGGCGGAACTCGATGGTGCAGCGCAAAGTGCTTCCGGGCGTGGCGGTCGCGGCCACGCTGAACTTCTCGGCGAACTTCACGTCCTCACCGCTCGGTCCGGTGGCCGGGCCCGGCGGGGTGAGTTCGACGGTGAGCCCGGTGTCGCACTTCGGCACCGGGGTGACCGTGATGTCGAGGTCCTTGATGCCGTCGAGGATCGCCGTCCGGATCTGCTCGGACCCGTTCTTGACGTACTTCTGCAGCGATCCCTTGGGATCCACGATGATCTGGCTGATCTGGCCGCGCGAGTTGAGGCCGACCTCCGCGCCACCGCTGTCGACGCCGACCACGCGGACGTTGGCGCGCTTCAGTTCGGTGATGGCGTTGGCGACGGTGTCGTTGCCGGTCACCAGTCCTTCCTCGGTCGGCTCGTCGCCGATGATCACGAAGACCTTGCTGGCGTCCGGGCGGAACTCGAACGCGCGGGTGGAGGACTCGATCAGCGCGTTCGCCCAGACCTCCCTGGAGGTGAGGTCGGTGACCAGGTCGATGTCCTTGACGGCCTTCACCGCCTCGTCGACGCTGCCGGTCAGCGGGATGTCGACGGTGAACACCTTGCCCTTGTTCTCCGCGCCGGCGTAGGTGGCGACGCCGAACCTCGTCTCCGGCTGCTGCGTCTTGACCTCGCCGATGATGCTTCCGAGCTGTTCCTGGACGCCCACCAGTTCGTCGCGCATCGAGCCGCTGATGTCGATCAGCAGCACCACGTCCGGCTTCGGCGGGACACGCGGTGTGTGCACGACCTGCTCGAGGTCGAACGTGCTGCCCTTCCTGGCCGGGCGGTCGGTCTCGGGCTGGGTGATCTGCGGCGGTGGCGGGGTCTTGTTGCTGGAGCGGCGGGTGATGGCGATGGTCTTGCCGTCCGGTGACCAGTCCGGCTGGGTGTCCTCGGCGGTGAGGTGGTCCGGGATCGGGATCCCGCCCGTCTTGACGCCGTCCGCCGAGCGGTAGATCTCGATGAACGGGCGTTCGCCGTCGCCGTTCGGGATCCAGGTGACGAGCGCGATCATCGTGCCGTCCGGGGACCACGCCGGTTCCGTCTGGGTGAGCGTCTCGTTGTTGAGCCGCTTGGGGTTCGTGCCGTCGGCGTTGGCGATCACGACGCGGCCGCCGTCGACGTAGGCGAGCTTGGTGCCGTCGAGCGAGAACGCCGGGTCGTACTGCTCCTGGCGCGGGCTGTTCGTCAGGTTGGTGCGCGCGTTTCCGGAGCTGTCGACGGTGAAGAGGTCGTTGTCACTGGTGAAGCCGATGGTGAACGGCTCTGGTTGCGGCTGGGCGAGGGACACCGGGTTTGGCGCCGCCAGCAATGCCACCAGCAGCAACGGAAGTGCGCGCACGGTCATTTCACCTGCTTCTCGAACAGTTCGATCTCGCTGATCACGGTGTCGGTGCTGTCGGCGGACGGGTAGACGCCCGCGATGAGCACCTGGACCTGTTTGACGCCGTCACCGTTCTTGATGGAGTGCTGTTGCTCGTCCGGCTTGTCGGTGAGCGTGATGTCGTGGGTCTTGCCGGTGTCGAAGACCAGCGTCAGGCGCTGCGGCCGCTGGGAACCCAGGTACTTCTTGGGGTCGCCGCTGTGCACGATCATCCGGCGCAGGTCCGTGACGCGGTCGAACTGGATGGTCAGCGCCGCGGTCTTCGAATCGGTCTGGGCGGCCCAGAAGGTGGCGGTGTTGTTGTCCATGGCGAGCTCCGCCGGATGGTCGGGGAGTTCCCGCCCGGCCGAGATCGAGCTCTGCCGCACCGGCACCCAGTCCTCGAGGAAGATGCCGGCGACCGTGTCCTTCGCCTCGACCACTCGGGTGTTGACGTTGGTGCGGAACGGTTGCGAGAACCCGTACAGGCCACCGAACAACAGCACCGCGATCGCCAGCATCCACCGGAACGCCATGCCGATCCCCTGGCGGATCTTGGCCGCTCTACTGGTGCGGCGCGGACGACTGCCGTGTTCCCTGACCTTCGGGCCTTTGGCAGGCAGCCAGCGCTTCCACCACGGCTGCTTCTGCGTGATCGCGTCCTGCAGCGAGTGGCCGCAGACGTTGCAGAAGTTCCTGGTGGGCACGTTGCCGGACCCGCACTGGCCGCAGATCAGGTCACCGGGCTGCGGCTGGCGTCTCGCAGTCTGTTGTGGACGGTGGTGCGGCTGCTGCTGCGGCGCGGCGTCCGGGCGCACTGGCCCGGCCTGCACCTGCGCCCCGGTCCACTTCAGGAAGTCGCCGCAGTTGCCGCAGAACTCGGCGTTGGGCGCGTTGTGCTCCCCGCAGGTCTGACAGACGATCATGTGGTCACCTCGATGGTCGTGGCGACGTGGGCCGGCACCATCCGGCGCACCGCCGCGGTGATCCGCGCCCGGTCCACCGCTTCCGGGTCAGCCACCCGAATCCGGATCAGCACGTGCGCGGGCGAACTGCCCGGCATCGGCCCGTCCGGACGCGAGGACGTGGAGATCCCGCCGCTGTCCGCGATGTCGACCCGGCCGCCGGTGAGCAGCCAGACGTGTTCCGCCAGCCCCCGCCTGGTGCCGCGGAACCGGTGCAGCCGCACGGCGCGTGCCACCAGCTCGCGGCGCTGGCCCGCGGACCAGCTCTCGTCCAGGTCGAGCGCCACCCAGCCGGCCAGCCAGTCGACGAAGTCCGCGGGCGCGAGCCGCGGGTCGAGGTAGGCGGCGAAGCTGTCCAGCACGGTGAAGATCGGGGCCAGCACGCCGTCCAGGGCCTGGGTGAAGCGCTGGGCGAAGTCGTCGTCGGTGTAGACGGCGGGCATGCGCTCGCCAAGGGGGTGCGGGGAGATGAGGTCGTCAACCGCGGTGCGCATGGTCAGCCCTTCACCACCCTCACCTGATGTCCGTACGAGAAAGCCAGCCCGTTCGGCGGCAGCTCCACCCGCTGCACCGCCTGCCCGCGCTCCCCCGTCACCAGGTTCGCCGCGAACAGCCGGACGTCCTCCACCAGCTCCACACCCGCGATCCGTTGCAGCACCGCGTAAACCTCCCCGGAGTGCACCGGCCGCCCGAACGGCCACCCGTCGCCGTCCGCGCCCCCGCGGATCGGGTCGAGGTAGTTCCCCAGCGCGTCCATCGCCCTGGCGCGCACGGCCTCGGTCGGCGCGCCGGTCCGTGCCTTGAGGTCCGCGACCACCGTGATTCCCTGGTAGAACGGCGGCTCGACGCTCACCCGTGCCCCCACACACCGCCGTGCATCGAGGTGACGCGCGATCCGTTCGAGCGTCTCCTGATCTACCTGGAGGGCCGCGAAGTTCGGTTCCTCGTGCTCCGGAACGGCCGGCACGATCAGCACGCGCACCCCGTCGTCCCCTGGCGCGCAGCGGACCCTGGCGACTTCCGGGGCGGCCTCACGCGCGAGGATCTCGTAGTCCTCGGCCGTCACCGCCCGATCCCGCGTCCGCAACGACAGCGGACCTCGCAGGGCCGCGTCCTCGACCGACTCCCCCGCGACACCACCACGCCCGGCCTTGCGGTTCGTCACGTTGCTGACGAACGGCACCGGGTCCCGTTGCACGACCACGAGGTTGCGTGCCACGTTGCCCCGGACCCCGCCTCCGGTGCGGTACTCGGGGACGCGGATCGCCGCTGACTTCGCGGGTACCGCGCCGTAGTGCCTCAGCGTCCCGTCCTGCTGGCGGACGGCCGGGCCGAAGATGATCTGGCCCTCGATGTTGTCCAGCAGGAAGTGCCGGTCGTCCGGGCCCGACTCGACGAACGTGGGGACCTCGGTCCACTCGTCCCAGCCGTCGGTGGTCGCGACCTCCACGGTGATCGGCGCGCCCGCGACGACCGGGGTGCGCGCGAGCGGGAACCGTTGCCCGGCCACGCCTTCCGAGACACCGATGGTCTCGGCCTTGACCACGTCGGCGTGCACGGCCTCGGTGGTGCCGCCGATCGTCGCGGCGGTGACGTCGCGGATCTTCGGTGAGCGCTGGTAGAACGGCTGGTCCTGCCACAGTTCGGCGGCGCGGCAACGCAGCCAGCCCGCGCGTTGCCTGACCAGGATCGACGTCGTGTGCTCCGGCGGGACGTGCACGACGACGTCGCCGGAGGAGTTGAAGCCGCCGTTGGTGAAGTGGTCGACCTCGCAGGCGGTCCAGCCCTCGCTGGTCCAGGCCTCCCACACCCACGGCGGGTCGGCAGGGTTGATGCCGGAGCCCATCGGTTCGCAGTCGAACCTGAACAGCACCGCGCAGCCCGGGATCGCGGCGGACAGGCCGAACAGCACGGCGTCGCCCGGTTCCGGCTGTTCGCTGAACGCCGCCGGCTCCTTCAGGGCCTTGAGGTCGTCGGTGCGGTCGATCGGCTGGCCGTTCGCGGTGGCGGTGGCCAGATGCGTGAGCTCGCAGGACACGATCGTGAGCGGGCGGTCGACCGTGAACACCACCGCGTCCTCGAGGCCCTTGCGCTGGGTCGCGACCTGGTTGCCCAGCGGGACCTCGACCGGGGCCGGCTGGGGTGCCGAGAGCCAGTAGGTGACGTCCACGCGTGCGGCGGTCGGGGCGAACAGCTCGACGCCGATCAGGTCCAGGAACTTGAGGTAGTGCAGTCGCGGCACGCGGTTGAGCCGGTACATCAGCTCGTCGACCATGTGCGCGAAGGCCTCGATCAGCGTGACGCCGGGGTCGGAGACGTTGTGGTCGGTCCACTCCGGACAGTGCTGCTGGACGCGGCGCTTGGCCTCGTCGACGAGCTGCTGGAAGCGCCGGTCGTCCAGGTTCGGCAAGGGAAGCGGCATCACGCACCGTCCTCGTGCGGCGGGATGACGTAGAACGGGAAGACGAGGTTGCGCGGGTCGTTGGTGGTGCGCAGGGTGTAGCGGATGTCGATCAGCAGGGTGCCGTTGTCCGCCTCGGCGAAGTCGACGACCACGTCGGTGACGTCGATGCGCGGCTCCCACCGCTCCAGCGACTGCCGCACCTCGTAGGCGATCTGCCCGGCCGTCGTGGAGTCGGCGGGCGCGAACACCAGGTCGTGGATCGCGCAGCCGAACTCGGGCCGCATCGGGCGTTCCCCCGGCGCGGTCGCGAGGATCAGCCGGATGCTCTCCACGATCTCGCGATCGCCGCCGACGAGCGCCACCGAGCCCGTCGCGTCGGTGCCGACGGGAAAGCTGAGGCCCCTGCCGATGAAGTCCACTTCACCCTCCAATGAGGACGGTCGGAGCGCCGGGCGGCAGGATCGGCGCGCCACAGCCGCTCATGTCACCGACGCGCGCCGCGGGCTTGCCACCGATCAGCACGGTCGGGCAGCCCGGCGGGATGATCGGCGTCGGCGGGTGCACGGCGGGCGGCGGGAACGAGCACGCGTGCATGTCCCCGACCGTCGCCGCCGGCTTGCCGCCGATGAGCACGGTCGGCACACCGGGCCCGGTGATGACGCCCGGATGCCCGGTCAGGTCGCCCATTCTCGCTGCGGGTGGCATTTCGCGTTCCCCTAGTTGATCTTCACGATGGCGCCCTTGACCGTGAGCGGGCCACTGGCCGTCACCTCGGTCTGCGCCTGGCCTGCGATCTTGACCTGGGCGCCTTCCGCCTTGAACTCGGTCTGCGCCTTCACGGTCACCTTCTGGCCCTTGAGCTCCAGCGGCCCGGTGCCGGCGTCGACGGTGATGCCGTTCTGCGCCTTGACGGTGATGGACTTGCCGCTGGTGATCTCGATGTGCTGAGCCTTCTGGTCGAGCTTGACGACGAACTTCCCGTCACCGCTGGAGATCACTACGCCGTCGTCCTCGACGAACTCGACCTTGTGCCCCTTGCGGCTCACGAACCCCCTGGCCGCGATCTCGCCGCTGGCGCCGTCGACCGGAGGTTTGGTCAGCTTCGGCGGCTTGTCCTTGCCGTTGTGGAGGCCGCCGAGCACGTACGGCGCGTCGAAGTCGCCGTGCTCGAAGCCCACCAGCACCTCGTCGCCGACCTCCGGCAGGATCATCGTGCCGCGGTTGGCGCCGGCACCCTGTTGCACGGTCCTGGCCCAGACGCTGGTGAAGTCGTTGGCAAGCCAGGGGAACTTGACCTGGACGCGGCCGAGTTGCAGTGGGTCCTTCGCGTTCGTGACGATCGCGGGAACGAGTCCGTTGAGCTGCTTGGTCTTCGTGCTGTGGACCAGTCCGTAGAGCGAGCGTTCCTGCCTGCCGGAGACGGTGAACTCCGTGGTGTAGCCGACGTGTTCTGCGAACAGGTGCCGGGTGCTGGTCAGCGTGTACTTGCCCTGGAACGGCTCGCCGACGTTGGTCAGCGCCACGGCGGTTCCGGCCTTCAGTTCGGGGTTTCCCTTGGCCACGCCGGTGAGTTCGGCGCAGGATCCGCCGAGCTGTGCCGCGAGCGCTTCCGCCGCCGTCTTGGCTTCGGCGTGCGTCCGGTAGGGCAGGCCGGCTTCGAGGTGCGGCGGTGCCTTGAACTTGCCGGCGAGCTCGACCGGGTTCGCCTGCGGTACCTCGACTCCCGCGGTGTTCGGGACGGCGGTGGCGAGCACCTCCTGCTTGTTCTCGAAGTCCCAGCCCCTGACCTGGACCTCGGGAACCTGGCCCGCGGTCGTGATGCCGGCCCGCAGCGCCACGAGGGTGCTGTGCATCTCGAGGACGAGCGGGTTCGTCTGGGCCTTGGCGCCGGGTTTCGGCGCGGTCGCCGGTGGTTCGGGCAGCTTGAAGTCGAGCTTGCCGTCCCTCACGGCGATCTGCGCGCCGACCGTGCGCGCCAGGCGGCTCAGGAACTCCCAGTCGCTGACGTTGTCCTGGCTGAGCTGCGTGTCCGGCCGTCCGCCGAAGCCCGGCACGTTGTCGATCTCGCCCGGCTTGATCTTCGCGCGTTCGGCGACCTTCTTGACGACGTCGCTGACCGTCATGTTCGGATAGACCGCAACCCTGGTGCCGCGGAACAGCCGGTGTGCCTCGTCGTAGCCCCGGACCTCGGTGAACGTGCCCTGCGCGTCCAGCTCGACGCCGACCGCCGTGATCTCGCCGCTCATCAACGACTTCGGGCCGCCCGGATCAGCCGTCTGCACCTTCAGCGCGGCCTTCGCGCCGATGGTGAAACGGCCCTTGGCGAGCACGACGTGGCCGGGATCGCGGAACCGGAGCACGAACATGTCCGGCAGGTTCCGGCTGTCGTCGACGTAGGCGTAGGTGAGCAACAGCCTGACGTCCGCGGGCAACGGCTGGCCCTCGACCTCGACGACCAGGTTGTTCGCGAAGCTCTCGTTAGCCATGGTGGACCTCCTCCAACGCCGGGACGAGGATCGTCGTGCCGAGCTTGAGGCGCATCGGGTCGTCGATGTCGTTGGCCTCGGCGATGTGCCGCCACAACTCCGGGTTGCCGTACGCCTGGTACGCCAGGCTTTGCAGCGAGTCGCCCGCGGTCAGGGTGTGCGCATCGCGTGCCGCCAGCGCGCCACTCGTCGGGTTCTGGCCGCCCGGTTCTCCGCTGACCTCTTCCAGGTTGACCGTGCACACCGCCCTGACCGGCATCCCGCCGGGCGTGAAGAGCGTGTACTTGGCCGTGACGCTGGCGACGTAACTCGGGAAGGCCGTCGTGGTGCCCCACTTGAAGATGACCCACGGCGGGCTGCCCTTGCTGTCCTTGCGGCTGGCCTTCGTGGGCACGGTGAGGTTGAACAGCAACTCGACCGTCTTGATGGTCGAGTCGCCCATGTCGCGCGTGGAGTCGAGGAACATCTCCAGACTCAGCTTGGCGGGCTCGGCCCCCTTGAACTCGGGCACCCCGGCCTTCGCCGCGTTGGGCTGACTCTGCCGCTGCCACTTGGCGTTCTTGGCGAGCGTCAACTCCTTGGGATTGAACTGGAACTCGATGTCCGTGATCCAGGCCCCCGGCTTCTGCACACTGCCGCGCTTGGGCGGCTCGTACACCTTGAGCGATGCGTGCACCATCTTCTTGGACGTGGTCGCCGGCCCGGCGCTCGTGAACGTGACAGTCATCGCGCGTCCAAAAACCCGTGGTGTGCCAACTCGAGCGTCTCGGTGGCGACCTTGGTCTGCTCGGCGCTCAACTGCGGCCCGGTCCACCTGACCGGGATGACCTCCGACAGCGACCAGCTCGCGATCGTCTTGCCTTCCAACGTCTTCGCCTCGATGACGGCCGTGCGACGCTTGACCCCCGCCGCCATGCCCGAGATCCAGCGCGTGATCTTCTGGCTGTCCCTGGTGACCGGCCGGGACAGTTTCACGTTGGGATACTTGATCCGCGTCGGCAACTGCCACACCATCCCGTTGTTGCCGCCCTCTTCCCGTTGCTCGATGACGAACTCGCACCCGAGCCCCTCACAGCTGTTGAACGACCCCAGGTCGTCCTTGTCCACCGACACGCTGAAGCAGACGGCGACGGCTTCCTCTGGTGCGGTCATGGCATGTCCTCACAGGTCGGTGAGCGCCCCACGACGCTCACGGTCGAGCCACAGATCGGCCTTGAGCCGGCGCAGCAGGGGGTCGTACAGCTTCCTCAGCAGCTCTTCTGGGTTCTGCGCCGGGGTTTCGGGCTGGGGTGCTTCGGCGCGCTGGACCTCCGCGGTCCGCTGGACGGGTTCCGCTGGTGGTGGGCTGGGTGCCGGGTCCGGGGTGCGGGCGAGCACAGGTGCGGGTTCCGGGGTGGGTTCTGGGGTGGGGAGGGTGACGACCGGCAGGGCCGCGGCTGCCTGCGCTGCGGTTGGTTGTGCTGCGGTTGGCTGCGCTGCGGTTGGTTGTGCGGCGGTTCGTTGCACGAGAGCTAGGTGTGCGGAGGCTGGGTATGCGGGGGCGACGGGGCTGGGGGCAGGCGGGCTGAAAGCGGGAGAGCTGAGTGCAAGGGATCCGGAGGCAAGCGATCCGGATGAAGCGCGCACTGCTTGGGGTGTTGTGGTGGTTCTTTGGATCACCGCGGGCTCGGCGGTGTGGACGCCGCCCCTGCTGGGTGGGCTTTCCTGGTGGGCTGAGGAGTCGACGCCGGCGGCCCGTTGGATGATCGGCGGGGCGGAGCCGACCAGGCGCTGGGCGACCGGTTCGGTGAAGTCGGCTCGGGTCAGGGTGGGCGTCGCGGCGGAGGGCAGGTCGGGTGCGGGCTGGCTGTGGGCGGTGGTGACCTGCGGTGCGAAGGCGGCGGCGGTTGATTCGGTTCGGGCGACGACCGGCAGACTCGGCTCACTGCCGACAACCCGCTGCGCGACCGGCTCGGCGAAGTCCGCTCGGGTCGCAGACTGATTTGGGGCGTCAGCAGATTCGGTTTCCGTCACGACCGTCAAGCCGGGCTCACCACTGACGAGCCGCTGCACGATCGGTTCGGCGGGCCGGCCGGGGGCGGTGGTTGCCCGCGGAGTGGAGGGGCCGACAACCGGCAGGCTGGGCTCACCACCGACGAGGCGCTGCGCCACCGGCTCGGCGGAGTCCGCCCGGGTCGCAGACTCTCGCGGTGTGGAAGGAGCGGCGACCGGCAGGCTCGGCTCGGTACCGACGAGGCGCTGCGCAACCGGCTCGGCGAAGTCCGCCTGGGCCGCAGCGGGCGGATTTGGGCCCGCAGACCCCCGCGGTGCGGAAGGAGCGGCGACTGGCAGGCTCGGTTCACTACCGACAAAGCGCTGCGCAACCGGCTCGGCGAAGTCCGCTACGGCCGCGTCGGGTGGACTTGGGGCGGCAGACTCTCGCGGTGTGGAACGGGCGGCGACCGGCAGGCTTTGTTCACTGCCGACAAGGCGCTGCGCCACCGGTTCAGCGGAGTCCGCACGGGCCGTGGCGGGCAGATTTGGGACGGCAGACTCCGACGCGCTGGAAGGTGCGGCAACCGAGTCGGTTCGGCCGACAACCGGCAGCCCGGACTCTGTACCGACAAGACGCTGCGCGACCGGCTCGGCGAAGTCTGACTCGGCCACGGCAGGCGGACTGGGGTCCGCAGACTCCCGCACGGTGGAGGGAGCGGCGGCTGAGTCGGTTCGGGCGACAACCGGCAGGCTCGGCTCGCCACCGACAAGACGCTGCGCGACCGGCTCCGCGACGTCCGCTCCGGCTGCGGGCGGCGGATTTGGGGCCGCAGACTCCCGCGCAGCGGAGGGAGCGGCGGCTGGGTCGGTTCGGCTGACGACCGGCAGGCCGGGCTCACCACCGACCAGGCGCTGCGCGACCGGTCCGCTGGTGTCCGCCTTGGTCGGCGGAGCCGCACTGAAGTTCGTCCCTGCCTGGTTGGACGACGCCGCGGTACCGGAGTCCGCGACGTCGTCCTGGCGGACGTCGGTGGAACGCTGCAACACCGGGGAGATCGGCTCGCCGAGGCCCAGCTTTCGAGGCCGTGATGCCGGGGCCGGCAGCGGCAGGTCTTCCGACGCGGAGCGCTGCACAGCAGCAGAACCACTCGCAGGTACGACGTCCGGAGAGCTGGCCGGAGGAGCTACCGGAGCCTCCAACGGGCCCACGTCAGGCTCCGGTTCCGCGACGCTGCGGGAAACCACCGAAGCCTCCGAAACCACCGAAGCCGCTGGAGCCTCCGAAGTCGCTGGAGCCGGTGGAGCTGCCGAAACCACCGGCGGCGACTCGGCAATGCGGGCGATGACCGGCCCATCGCTGACAGGCTCGCGGCCCCGCACCGACGTCCAGCCACCAGACGGCTCCACCGCAGGCGCCGCCACGTCCGCGATCGACCCGGAAGGCTCAGCCGGCCCCACCGCGTGGGCGAGCGGCGCCAGGAACGAAGGGTTCTGCCATGAGGTCAGCCGCGACGAGAAGTCGGAGACCGGGTTGATCAGCGGGTGTGCGGAGACGACGCGCTGCAGAGGCGGCAACGTGCGCCAGTCGGCCCGGACCACGGGCAGCGGAGCAGAACGCCGTCGAAAGGGCCACACAGCAAGTCACCTCCTCGAACCGAACCCGGAACCCAGGCCCGAACCTGAACTTGAACCAGCGGAAATCCGCGTGTTGATGCGGCCGATCTCCTCCACGTACCGCAGCCGCTCGGCGTGCTCCAGGTCCAAAATGGAGTCCAGCGACCAGTGGAAGTGGTAGGCGACGTACGCGACCTCCGAGTAGAGCCGGTCCGGCGCGTACGTCACGATTCCCCCAGGCGCCCGCCCGAGATGTCGACCTCGAAGCCGTGCCCGCAGGAGGGGCACAGCACGGCGGACCTGGTGTGTCCCTCGCTGTTGATCCGGCGGTACATGTCCTGCAGGAAAGCCAGATCGGACGCGAACAGGTTCTCGATGATCCCGGCGTGCACGTCGGCCACCGAGCCGATGCGGACCACCACGCGGCCGAGCAGCACGACGGTCAGGAACGCGGCGTTCTCGCGGACCCGGTCGTCCCGCAACGGGATCAGCTCGTCGCGGGCGGTGGCCAGGCGCATGACTCCGGACTTGTGCACCGCGCCGGAGTCGTCCACGTAGCCGCGCGGGAGTTCGAACGCGAACTCCGTCTGCATCACGGCAGTAGCACCGGCGCGCCTCACTCGACGTCCATCTCCTCGTAGGTGACCGTGAGCTTCTCGGTCAGCACGGAGGTGTCGCCGGCCTTCAGCGTGCCGATCTCCAACGCCTTCGGCCACGCGCGCATGATCTTGTAGCGCTTGATGGCCACGCCCTCGTAGTCGTAGACGACGACCACGCCGTTCTTGCGGGCGGCGCCCATCTTGCCGAAACGGGAGTCCTTCACCCACTTCTCGAAGGAGTTGTCGGCGGTCAGGCCTCGGGTGAAGACGACCTCGCCGGCCTTCATGCGGCCCGGGAGCTTCTTCACGACGTACTTGCCGTCGGCCATGTTCTGCTTGAGCTCGATGACGTCCTGTTCCATCTTCAGGCCGGTCACCTCGGAGATCTGCTTGATCGTGATGCCGTCGACCTCAAGGCCGAACGAGTGGCCTACCGACGTGTCGAGATCGGGGAGTGCCATGCCGATGAACCACCTTTACTCGTTGACCAGACTGGTGCCGCCCTGCAGCTGCGCGAGACGGAAGATGACGAACTCCGCGGGCTTCACCGGCGCGATGCCGACTTCGCAGACGACCTGGCCGAGATCGATGCCCTCGGCCGGGTTGGTCTCGCGGTCGCACTTGACGTAGAACGCCTCGTCCGGCGTCAAGCCGAACAGCGCCCCCTTTCGCCACTCCATGACCAGGAATGCGGCGATGGTGCGACGGATGCGCGCCCACAACGCGTCGTCGTTCGGCTCGAAGACGACCCACTGGGTTCCGTCCAGAATGGACTCTTCCAGGTAGTTGAAGAGCCGCCGCACGTTCAGGTACCGCCACGCCGGGTCGGAGGAGAGAGTCCGCGCACCCCACACGCGGATGCCGCGGCCGGTGAACGAACGGATGCAGTTCACGCCGATCGGGTTCAGCAGCTCCTGCTCGGCCTTGGTGAGCTGGGTCTGCAACGCCACGGCGCCGCGCACGGTCTCGTTCGCGGGGGCCTTGTGCACGCCGCGGGTCGCGTCGGTGCGGGCCCACACGCCGGCCATGTGGCCCGACGGCGGCACGAAGATGTTGTCCGAAGTGGACGGGTCGTAGACCTTGATCCACGGGTAGTACAGGGTCGCGTACTTCGAGTCGTAGCCCGCCTCGACCTGCTTCCAGTTCTTCACCTGGTCCGGCGAGAGCTCCGGCGGCGGGTCGAGGATCGCCATGCGGTCGCCCATGAGCTCGCAGTGCGCGATCATCGCGGTCTGCACGGTCTTCACGGCTTCCAACGTGATCAAGCCACGCTGGTAGGAGCTCATCAGGTCGGGCACCGAGACCATGGTGACCTCGTCGATCGCCTCCAGGCCACCGAAACCGGTGCGGTCGGAGACGTCGCCCACGTAGTCGTCCGCGACGACCTTGCGCGGCACGGGTGGGGGCGCGGGAGCCTCGCGCAACGCCACCGAAGCCTTGTCCGGACGCGTAGCGGCAGTCCCGGCGACCTCTTCGACCGTGATCAGCTTCGACGCCGTGTTGACGACGGTGACCACGTTCTCCTTGCCGCGCTTGGCGGAGACCTGGTGCGTCTCGACGACCTTGCCGTTGTCCTTGACCAGCAACGAGAAGCGGTCGTCCGGCGCGTTCTCCCCCGCCGCGTCGCCGACCTCGACCGACAGCGAGCCGGCGGTGAGCTCACGAGCCGAGACCCGGTACGCGCCCAGCTGGGCCTGCGGACCCGCGGGCAGGGCGGCGGTGGACCGCGACCCGCCAACGCGCACGACGTAACAGTTGGTGCCACCGTTGAGGAAGTAACCGTAGACGGCCAGCGGCAGGTAGCAGCCCTCGGCGAAGTCACCGAACTTCTCGGTGTACTGCGCCCAGTTCGACACCAGCGTGGCGATGTTGTAGTCGCCCTTGGCCGCGAACCCGACGAACGCGGCGACGGCGGTGCCCACGCCCTCGATCGGGCGAGCACCAGCCTCCACCTCCTCGACGTACACGCCCGGCGAGAGATAGGTGGGCATCGACGGCCTCCCAAGTCGTACGGAACCCTGTTCGACACATGCTGCTGCGACCTGGGAAAACTCGACACGACCACGCGACGGTGCCGGAGGGAGCCGGTGGCTGCCCGAAAGGGCAACGGTGAACCGTCAACGCCGTTCGTCTGCAGTTCACCAATCCGCCTTCGGACGATGATGGGACGACGTCCAGGAACGCTCTAGCGTCTCCAGGCGGCCCATGTCCGCCCACCACACCGAGGACAGGCATGTCACGTCGCAGGGCTCCCCTAGCCGTGCTCTCCACCGTCATCGTCACGGCGGCCACACTCACCGCCTCCACCGCCGCTCACGCGGCCACGACCACGTTCCTCCCCGCTGCCGACACCTTCGTCGACAACTCCGCCACCGGCACGAACTACGGCACGTCCGGCCAGCTCGGCACCGACAACTCGCCGGTCAAGCGGACGTTCCTCAAGTTCACCGTGTCCGGGATCAGCGGCTCGGTCAGCAACGCCAAGCTGCGCATCCACACCGACGACGTCTCCGGTGCGGAAAGCCCGAACGGCGGCACGTTCCGGTCCACGTCGAACGTCAGCTGGACCGAGACCGGTGTCACCTGGAACAACCAGCCCGCCGTCGACGGCGCCACGCTCGGCTCACTCGGGTCGGTCGTGCGCAACGCCTGGTACGAGGTCGACGTCACCAGCTACGTCACCGGCAACGGCACGTACAGCATCGCGATCACCTCCAGCAGCACGGACGGTGCCGACTACGACTCCCGCGAGTCCGGCACGACCGCGCCGCAGCTCGTGGTCACCGACGGAACGACGCAGCCGCCGGGCGACCCGGTGTTCGTCGGCGCAGGCGACATCGCCGACTCGGGTTCCGGTGACACCGCGACCGCCGCGCTCCTGGACAACATCGAGGGCACGGTCTGGACCACGGGCGACAACGTCTACCCGAACGGCACCGCGTCGGAGTTCAACTCCTACTACCAACCCACGTGGGGCCGGCACAAGGCGCGCACCAAGCCCTCCCCCGGCAACCACGACTACAACACCAGTGGCGCCACGGGGTACTACAACTACTTCGGGTCGCTGGCCGGACCGTCGGGGCGGGGTTACTACTCCTACGACATCGGCAACTGGCACATCGTGTCGCTGAACTCCAACATCAGCATGTCCGCGGGCAGCGCGCAGGAGCAGTGGCTGCGACAGGACCTCGCGGCGAGCACGAAGCCGTGCACCGCGGCGTACTGGCACCACCCGCTGTTCACCAGCGGTGCCAACCACGCACCCTCGACGGCCACCAGGCCGTTGTTCCAGGCGCTGTACGACGCCAACGCGGACGTGGTGCTCACCGGGCACAACCACCAGTACGAGCGGTTCGCCCCGCAGAACCCGAACGGCGGGCTGGACAACGCACGCGGCATCCGCTCGTTCGTCGCGGGCATGGGCGGTGCGGGCGCTTACGGCTTCGGCACGATCAAGCCGAACAGCGAGGCGCGCAACACCGGTACCCGTGGCGTGCTGAAGCTGACCTTGCACAGCAACAGCTTCGACTGGCAGTTCGTCCCCGAGGCGGGCAAGACCTACACCGACAGCGGCACCACCAACTGCCACTGACGGACTGCTGGAGGCCGATGTGTACCTGTCCACGATCGACAAACCCAAGACGGCGAACTGGAAAGGGCTGAGCGGCAACGTCTTCGCGCTCGGCACGGTCAGTCTGATCACCGACGTCTCGTCGGAGATGGTGACCGCGATCCTGCCGCTGTACCTGGTCATCGGCCTCCAGCTCAGTCCGGCCGCGTACGGGCTGATCGACGGCGTCTACACCGGCGCCACCACGTTGCTCAGACTCGCCGGCGGTTACCTCGCCGACCGGACCAACAGGCGCAAGGCGGTCGCGGGCTTCGGTTACGGGCTCTCGGCCGTGGCCAAGCTCGGGCTGCTGGCCGCGGGCAACTCCCTGACCGCGCTCGGATTCGTGATCACCGCGGACCGTGCGGGCAAAGGCCTTCGCACCGCGCCACGGGACGCGTTGATCACCCTCTCCACCCCGAGCGGTGACCTCGGACGCGCGTTCGGCGTGCACCGGGCGATGGACGGCATCGGCGCGTTCGCGGGGCCGCTGGTCGCCATGGCCGTGCTCGCCGCGTCCGCCCAGTCGTTCGACGCCGTGTTCGTCACCAGCTTCTGCATCGCCGCGTTCGGCGTGCTGGTCCTGGTCCTCTACGTCAAGGACCGGCCAGAACCGGTAGAGCGCAAGGAACCCCTGAAGCTCGTCCTGCTCAAGGACCCGGCCGTCCGCAAGATCGTGGCGGCCGCGTCCCTGCTCGGCCTGGTCACCATCGGCGACGGGTTCGTGTACCTGTTGCTGCAGAAGCGGGAAGGGCTGGCGTTCGGCTGGTTCCCGTTGCTCGCGGTCGGCACGAGCCTGGTCTACCTGCTGCTCGCCGCACCGCTGGGCGCGCTGGCCGACCGGGTGGGCAGGCTGAAGATCATGCTGTGCGGCTACGGCGCGCTGACCCTCGTCTACCTGCTGCTCTTCGGACCACTGGGCGGCTGGCCGCTGCTGGTCCTGGTGGTGGTGCTGTACGGCGTCTTCTACGCGGCCACGGACGGAGTGCTGATGGCACTCGCCGGGCCGGTCCTGCCGGAACGCCTGCGCACCACCGGCATCGCGCTGATCCAAAGTGGACAGGCGCTCGCCTACCTGGGCTCGTCCGTGCTGTTCGGCCTCGCCTGGCAGTTCTGGAGCCCAGAGGCCGCCACCAGGATCGCCGCGGTCGCGGTCGTCCTCGCCCTGATCACCACCGCCGCACTCCTGGGACGTCGCCGCTCATGAAGAACCGCCTGATGATCACCCTGATCGCCGCCGTGCTGCTCGGCGGCGTCGCGGTCGGCTACACCGTGCTGTCCGGTGCTTCTCCCGACGATGCCGCGCATGCCGTCACGACGGGCACCGGCCCTCGGCTGATGATGCTCAGCAACGGCAAGCTGTCCACGGTCTCCCGCACCGACCCCGCTGGTTCGCGAGAGGTCACCGAACAGCGCTGCGACCGCGTGTACGCCGCCGCCGGCACGATCTCCTGCCTTCGTCCGGTCGGCGCGTTGAAAGCAGGCGAACTGGCCGTGCTCGACACCAACCTCAAGGAACTGAAGACCGTTCCGCTGACCGGTTTCCCGAACCGCACGCGGGTGTCCGCCAGCGGCCGGATGGTGGCCTGGACGCTGTTCGTCGACGGGCATTCCTACGCCGCCAACGGGTTCTCCACGAGCACCGGCATCCTCGACACGAAGACTGGCACGCTGGTGCAGTCGCTCGAGGAGTTCGCCGTCGAGGGGCTGCCCCAGCTGCCGGTGGACACGAACTTCTGGGGCGTCACGTTCACCGCCGACGACAACCGCTTCTACGCCACCATGTCCACCGGCGGCCACCGCTACCTGCTCGAAGGCGACTTCGCGGCGCGCAAGGTCCGCCCCACAGATCTGGACAACGTCGAATGCCCGTCGCTGTCCCCTGACGGCACCCGCATCGCCTACAAGGCCGCGGTCAACGGCGATCCGCAGCAGGGCTGGCGGGTCTCCGTGCTCGACCTGGCGACGAAGAAGATCACCCCGCTCGCCGAGACCCGCAGCGTCGACGACCAGCCGGCGTGGCTCGACGACAGAACCGTGGCGTACGGGATCCAGCGCGACGACGGCCTCAACGACGTGTGGTCCGTGCCCGCCGACGGCACCGGCACGCCCGCGGTGCTGGTCCCCGAGGCGAGTTCTCCGGCACCGATCAGCTGACTACTCGGCCGCGGCTTCTTCCTCCTCCTCCGCTCGCTGAACGTAGGTCTGCGCCGTCTCTTCTTCCTCCGCAGGCGCTTCCTCGCGCTGCACGGAAGCCTCACCGTGGCTGCCGTGGTCTTCGCAGCGCTGCACAGGAGCGGCAGGCGCCGACATCACGCGATCGGCGTTGGCCACGGCGTCCCGTTCGAACCGGTCGGACGGGTCGCTGACCTTCACGCCGGATCCGTTGTCGGTGCCGTCGACCGGGCCGGACCGCTGCTGCACCACGTGCGTCAGTTCGTGCGCCAGCATGTGCTTGCCGGAGTCCGAGGCGGGGTTGTACTTGTCGCGCTGGAACACGATGTTCGATCCGACGGTGTAGGCCTGCGCGTTCACCGACTTCGCCGAGTCGTGCGCCTCCGACCCGGTGTGCACCCGCACGTCCGAGAAGTCCTGCCCGAACCGGCCCTCCATGTCCTCGCGCACACCGGCGTCGAGCGGCGAGCCACCGGACGAGACGACGTCGCCGACGCTCGCGTTGCCCACGGCCCGTTGCAGACCCAGCATGCCGGACGGGCCGAGCACGTCAGGTCGTCCGGCGGCGGCCGCGCGGCCCATCAGGTCGGTCTCCTCGTGCGGCGCCCGGTCGCCCTTGGGACGCACCGACGTCTCGTACTCATGTTCGTGCCCGTGCATCACAACCATCTCTCTCCACAGCGAGGTCGAAGTAGCGGCCGAACTCGCGCTCGCCCACCAGCCTGCCGAGCTTCCGGTACTCGCGCGCCACGGCACCGATCAGCTCGACCATGCCGACGACGTGCCCGGCCGCGGCCGCCAGATAGGCCGCGGTCACCGCCGCCGACCGGATGTGCCCGCCGGCCAGTTCGAACGAGTCCGCCAGGAACTCCAGGTCCACATCGGACGCTCGTGGTACCGCTCCGCCCAGGCAGCGGTCCCACAGCCCGCGGCGCAGATCCGCGTCGGGCAACGGGAAGTCCACGATCACGTCGATGCGACGGGTGAACGCGTCGTCGAGGTTCGCCCGCAGGTTGGTGGCCAGCACCGCGATGCCGTCGAACGACTCCATGCGCTGCAACAGGTACGCGCTCTCGATGTTCGCGTACCGGTCGTGCGCGTCGCGGACCTCCGACCGTTTGCCGAAGATCGCGTCGGCCTCGTCGAACAGCAGCACGCCGTTCACACCGGCCGCTTCGACGAAGATCCGTTCCAGGTTCTTCTCGGTCTCCCCGACGTACTTGTCCACGACCGTCGCCAGGTTGACCGTGTAGAGGTCGAGGCCGAGCGACGCCGCGATCACCTCGGCCGACATCGTCTTGCCGGTACCGGAATCGCCCGCGAACAACGCTGTGACGCCACGGCCACGGCCACCGCCGGGTCGCATCCGCCACTCGTCGATCACGCGGTCGCGGTGCTTCGCCCTGGCCGCCAGCTCGTGCAGCAGCGCCGTGACGGTCAACGGCAGCACGAGATCCGGCCACGACACGGCCGGTTCGATCCGCCGGGCCAGCCGTTGCAGCCCGCCCGCGTTCTGACTGCGCGCACCAGCCCGCAGATGTGCGACGTCGATCAGGCCGTCGTCGGCGAGCGCCGAGACCGTGGCCGCGCTCGCCGCCCGGCTGATCTGCGTGGGGCCCAGCACGAAGTGCGCGGTCACCTCGGCGGGGTCGATCCCGTCGGACAGCTTGCCGTCGAGTTCGCTGCGCCACAACGCCACCCGCACGTCGAACGGCACCTGCACCGCGTCGTGCTGCAACGGCGGCATCCGCGTCCAGCGCGGTTCCCACGACCCGGACCCGTACACGATCACCGGGATCTCTTCGTGCAGCAACGGATCGAGCGCGAAGTTCGCGTCCACCGGCCCGATGACGATCCCCGCGCCCCGCAGCAACGCCTCGCGTGTCACCGCGAGCGGATCGGTCATGCGCGCCGCGTCCACCAGCAGCGCCGGGAAACCCGCCTGGGCCAGCGCCGCCACCGCCAGTTCCGCCGCGCCACCACCAGGATGCTCGCGCAGGTAGACCAGCCGCACGCCGCGTTCGACACCGCGCGCCAGCCGTTCCGAACCCGGCATCCGCACCGGATCTCCCGGCAGCGTCACGAAGTCGACGAGCGACGGATCCGGCCGATCATCCCCGAGCAGGTGCGCCCCGACCCGGTCCGGCACCCGCAGCGACCGGCTGAGCAACGGCCGTTCGTGGTCATCCACCGTGACGAGGCCGCAGCGGACGAGCGGGCTGCCCTGGTCGAGCCGCGCTCTGCCCCGCGCCGATGCCTCCGCGAGCCCGCACAGCCGCAACGCCAGCCCGACCGTGGCCCTGCGCCGTGTCACGTCGTCGTTCAGGTACCCGTAGAACTGCTCGAACCTGCTGTCGACGTCCGGTGCCAGCGCCACGAGGAGCAGTTCGACGTCCACTTCGGACAGTTGTGCCTTGCGGGCGAGCTGCCCGAGCCGGCCGTCGGCGTTCGTCTCGGTGAACGACCCGAACGGCTCGCGCCCGCTGTCCAGCAACGCCTCGATGACCTCGTCCGACAGGTACAGCCCGCGAAACGGGTCGTCGGGGTTCGGATCCGTGGCACGGCGAGCCGCCACCGCCATCCGGATCCGCCGCTCCAGCCCCGCCATCCGCTCGAAGATCATCGCGCCGCCCTGCGCATCGAGACGCCGTCCGGGTCGACGTTGTGCCGCACGCGATCGCCCCCGGTCTGCAGCTGCACGCCTTCCTTCGCGGGCGGTCCGGCGGCGAACTTGCGCCCGGACGACATCGGGGCCGACACCACGACGTCCAGCGACGGCTTCAACTCGCCGCCCAGCGCACTCCACACGTCCGCGAACGCGCGATCCTCCGGCGGCGGCAACGCGACGGTCATCGGCACCGGCAACGCTAGCTCTTCCAGCGTCCCGCTCAACAGACCGGGCGGCACGGCGTCGTAGCGGATGAATCCCATGAGCAGGTCCGAAAGCAGCCGGTGCTCGTCCTCCGGCCGCTGCGTCCACGCCGTGACCAGGTACGACAGCTTCATGTGCCGCGGCGGCAGATGCCGTGCCGCGACCTGCCCCTGCGCGTCGTACTCGTTGAGCAGCCCGCGCTGGCGGCGTCTGATGTCCTCGCGGATGTCGTAGAGGTAGATGTTGACCGTGGGCGCGTTGCGGCGCGCGGCCCAGTCCTTGGTCGGCGCGTCGAACGCGACGTCCAGGTCGGAACCGCGCAACGCCTCGTCCCGGACCAGGCGGCGCAAGGCCTCGTCAACCTCGTGGATCACACCGTCCACGATCGCGCGCCACCGCACCGGGAACCATCAGCGCACCGACGTCCCCGCGGACACGGTTGGCTGCCCCAACGGGCAGTCACCCCACCCCGTCACCCCAGCCGGACCGCCGAGATCGTGCCCAGCCGCCGGTGCGGGGGCTCGTCGCGCGCATGCCGTCCCGTGACGGTGAACCCGGCTTCCTCGACCACGCGGGCGAGCTCGTCGACCGGCCAGTAGTACGCGGTGATGATCTTGTGGTCGAACGGCACGAGCTCCGGACCCTCGAAGAACCCCAGCATCAGTCCGCCACCGGGTTCGAGGCAGCGGGCGAACTGGGTCAGGACAGCCGGCACCTCCTGCGGGGGCGTGTGGATCAACGAGAACCAGGCGAGGATGCCGGCGAGCCCGGCGAAGTCGAGTGATTCGGCGCGGCCCGCGACGAACCGGGCGTCCGGGTAGTCGCGCCGGGCCCTGTCGACGAACTCCGGCGTCGGGTCGACGCCGATCACGTCGATCCCCTGCTCGTGCAACCAGCTCGTCCACTGCCCCGGCCCACAGCCGACGTCGAGGATCTGCCCGCCGGCGTGCTCGCGAGCCCAGGCGCCGACCCGCTCGCGGTCGATCGGCGAGGTGTCCGCCATGGTGCCGACGACCTCGATGTACTCGTCAGCCCGCTTTCCGTACGCCTGGCTCGTCTGTTCGGTAGTCACCCGGCAGATCATGCCCATCGGCAGGATCGGGCAAGAGATCGACAGCATCGCTCTCCCATCACCCCTGTTCAGACTGATCTGATTGCTTCATCGCCAGCGAGGCGAGAGCAACGAGAGGTAGGAACAGATGAGTGTCGAGCACGGTTTCCACGCCACCATGACCGCACGGCCCGGCAAGGGCGACGAGGTCGTCGAGCTTCTGCTCAACGCGCCCTCCCTGAAGAACGACACCTGCGTGGTCTTCCTGGTCGGACGCTCGGCCGGCAATCCCGACATCATCTACGTGACCGAGGGCTGGACGACGGCCGAGGCGCACAGCACGTTCTTCGCAAGCGAACCCGCGCAGGCGTTGGTCGCCAACCTCCAGACGTTGCTCGTCGGCGAGTCGACGTACGCGGACGAGGTTCCCGTCGGCGGCAAGGCGGCGTTCTGATGAGCCGCCCGGCCTTCGACCCGGAGCTGCGGGCGCTCCTCGCGGACATGCCGCTCTCGACCGAACTCACCTACGAGATGCTGGTGCAGATACGGCAACTGCCGTCACCGCCGTTCCACACCCGCGCCGAACGGCGTGACGTCACCGTTGGCGACATCCAGCTCACCGTCTTCAGCCCCGCAGGTCTCGAACGGCCGGCGCCGTGCGTCTACTGGATCCACGGTGGCGGCATGGTGATGGGCGACCGCTTCTCACAGATCGACATTCCACTGGAATGGCTGGAGAAGCTCGGCGTCGTCGTGGTCACCGTCGAACACCGGCGGGCACCGGAAGCGACCGGGACAACGCTCGCCGACGACTGCTACCACGGTCTGTTGTGGACAGTCGAAAACGCGGAAGCCCTGAACATCGACCCGAAGAAGCTCGTCGTGGCCGGCATCAGCGCCGGTGGAGGTCTGGCCGCCGGAGTCACGCTGATGGCCCGCGACCGGAACGGACCCTCGATCGCCGCGCAGGTCCTGATCTGCCCGATGCTGGATCACCGCAACAACACCACGTCCAGCAGGCAGTACTCCGGCGAACCCGGCGTGTGGACGCGGGAGATGAACGAGTTCGGCTGGCGTTCGGTGCTCGGTGACCTGAAAGACGTGCCCGTCCACGTGTCACCGGCACTGGCCGACGACCTGTCCGGGTTGCCCGCCACGTACGTCGACACCGGGACCGCGGAGGTGTTCCGCGACGAGGACGTCGACTACGCCACCCGGATCTGGGCGGCGGGCGGACAGGCCGAGCTGCACACGTGGGCAGGCGGCTTCCACGGGTTCGACGCGATCTTTCCCGACGCGCGGCTTTCCGTTGCCGCACGGCGTACGCGCACCGACTGGCTCGCGCGCACGATCAGTGCCTGAGCAGGCAGTGTCTAGACGGGCAGGGGTCGCATCCGGTCCGGCATGTGCGCACGGAGGGTGTCGTGCAACAGCGACACGTCGTCCGCGTCCAGCAGAACGGACCCGTTCTCACACGCCAGCACAGCCTCGCCGGTGCGCTGGTCGGGCACGTACGTCAACGCCACGCCCGGCACCGTGCACGACTCGGCCTGACGAATCGCGGTCAACAACTCCGACACCAGTTCGTACCCCAGCCGCGCATTCCAGCGCAGCGCGGCTGGGGGACGAACGAACAATCGGAGACCACCCGCAGCACGGCGAACTTCAACGCACGTCAACACCGCTGCAACCTCCTAGCAAACTTCTCAAGGCGAGACTAGCTAGGAATCAGCAGTGTCAGAGGTACGTGTCACCCGTTCGGTTCATTGGTAGCAAGGCTTCTCGAACTTGAAATCTTTTGCGGTCGAGCCGGTGAAGAAGTCCTCTACCAGCGTGACTCCGGTCGGAGCGGCGTCGTCCGGGCGGTAGATGAGTGTCTGACGGAACAGGGCATCCTGCGCAGAAGCGGAGAAATTGCCTGCACCCGAAGGGAGCATGCCTTCGTAGTCCACTGAGGTGAGCTGGCGCACAGCGGCGAGCAGACCGGCTCGCGTCAGGTCCTTGTTGGACGCCGCCTTCTCCAGCGCGGCCTTCAGCGGATACGCCCACACCCAACCGGCGGTGTAGCCGTCGTTCGGCGTCACGCCGGGCAGCGCGGCACGCATCGCGGTGTGGCCGACGGACTCGGTGCCCCAGGCCTTCCACGGCGCCGACTGCATGTACAGCGCCTTGATCGCGGGCGCGGCCGGCGACTTCAGCAGGCCGGGGTTCCACGTCGGCGAGGTGCCGATGAACTTCCCCTTGTAGCCACGGGCCGCGGCCTGTCCGACGATCACGGCCGCGTCGGTCGGACCGGTCGTCAGCACCACCAGATCGGGCTTCTTCGACACCACCGCGTCGATCGCGCCGCCCTGGTTGTCCTGGCCGCTCTGCGTGGTCACGTTCTCGAACGTGAGCCCGCGCTTCTCCGCGGCGTACTTCGCCCCGGCGGCGGCGTCGTCGCCGTAGTCACCGGCGAGGTGCACGGCCATCACGGACTTCACGCCCATCTTCTCGACGGCGTAGTCGACGGTGTTCATCGACTCGACGCAGTAGTTCGCGCCGGACTCCAGCACGACCTCCTCGAAGCCCCACAACGAGGTCCAGGACGCGGGCACCGACACCATCTGGGTGTTCTCGAGGTCCGGCAGGATCGCGACGGTCGTCGGGGAGCCCAGCGTCTGGGTCAGCGCCAGGATGTTGCCCTTGATCTCCTGGTAGACCTGGTTGTGGATCTGCGGGTTGTACTTGTTGTCCTTGACGTACTTGGTGACGTCGATCTCGTAGCCGCCGATGCCGCCCTTGTCGTTGACGCGCTTCCAGAACGCCTTCTGCGAGTCCGTGATCGGCACGGCCAGCGTCTTGAACGGGCCCTCGGTGAGGTCCGAGATGGTGCCCAGGTAGATGCAGCCCTTGGACTTGTCGACGGCGTTGGGGCACGCCTCCTTGGTCACCCCGGCGTCGATCTTGATGCCGCCCGCACCCTCCTGCGGTGCCGCGCCGTCCCCGCCACGACAGGACGCAAGAAGCAATGCCCCGACGAATATGACTGAAAGTCTCTTACCAGACATGGGGATTCTCTCCTCAGTACGAGAACGGCCAGGTGCGCCAGTAGTTGCGGACGCGGACCCAGATGCCGAACAACCCGCGTGGCTCGACGATGAGGAACACGATGATGAGCACGCCGTAGAGCACGGCTTCCAGCTGGAAGACCGTGATCACCCCGGTCGCGTCACCACTGATGAACGGCAGCACCGCGGGCAGTTCCCTGGTGATGCGTGGCAGCAGTGTGATGAAGAGCGCGCCCATGATCGCCCCTGAGATGGTGCCCGCGCCGCCGATGAGCACCATCGCGATGTACTGCACTGACAACAGAAGACTGAACGAACCGGGATCGAAGAACCCGTTCATCACGAACAGCAACGAGCCCGCGACCCCCGCGTAGAACGAGGAGATCGCGAACGCCAGGACCTTGTACTTGGTCAGGTCCACGCCGATCACCGACGCGGCCAGGTCCCGGTCCCGCACCGCCGCGAACGCCCGCCCTACCCGCGAGCGCACCAGATTCCGTGCCAGCACACCGAATATCACCAGCAGCACGAACATCACGAGGTACAGCTGCTGTGGTGCCGTGAACAGCGCGTTGTCCCGGTCCAGCCGCACCCCGAACAGCTCGGGCACGGCAGCGGGCCGCCCGACACCGGGCCCGCCGGTCAGCGACGTCCACTCCCGGAACACGTGCTCTCCCAGGAAGACCAGCCCCAGCGTCACGATCGCGAGGTAGAGCCCGCGCAACCGCACCGCCACCGGCGCCACCAGGACGCCGAAGAACGCGGCCACCAGTCCCGAGGCCAGCATCCAGATCGGCAGCGACGTGATGCCGAACCCGATCACCCGCCCGGTCTCGGAACCGCTCAACGCCGCACCCGTGTACGCACCGATCGCGAGGAAGAACGCGTGTCCCAGCGAAACCTGGCCCGCGTAGCCCGTGACGATGTTCAGCCCGATCGCGCCGATCGCCGCCACGAACCCGGTGGCGAGCAGCTGCAGCAGGTCGTCGGTGATCATGAACGGCATCAGCAACGCCAGCACGACCAGGCCGCCCGTCCACGCGCGTTTGGGACGCGTGTTCAGGAATCCCATGTCCTGCCCGTATGAGGTGTACAGCTCAGGTCGACCCTTCACAGCCGTTCCACCTCCCGTTTGCCGAACAACCCGTACGGTCTGACCAGCAACACGAGCAGCATCAACGCGTACGGCGCGACCAGCCCGAAGTTCGGTCCGAGCCACGGCGCGAAATCACCCTGGTACGTCCCGAAAAGCGACTCGACGACACCGACCGCGAGCCCGCCGACGACCGCGCCGCCCAGCGACTCCAGGCCGCCCAGGATGATCGCGGGCAACGCCTTCAGCGCCACGATCCACAGCTGCTGGTCGACACCGGCGCCGGTCGCCACGAACACCCCGGCCAACGCCGCGAGCCCGCCGGCCAGCGCCCACGACAGCGCGAACACCGACCCGACCGAGATCCCCTGTGCCAGCGCGACTTCCTGGTCGTAGGCGACCGCCCGCATCGCGAGCCCGATCCGTGAATAACGGAAGAAGGCGAACAGCGCGACGGTGACGACAGCGGTGGTCGCGATCATCACGAGATAGCGCTGCTGCACCTCCGCGCCCAGGAACGACACCGTGTTCAGGCCCCACGGATCGCCGACCTGCCGCACGTCCAGGCCGATGAACGCGTTCGTCACGACCCTGACCACGACGTCGACGCCGATCGTGATGATCGCGACCACGAACACCGGCTTGCCGACCATCGGCCGCAGCACCGTGCGTTCAACGCCCAACGCCAGCACCGCGATCACCACGGCGGCCACCAGCACCGCCCCGACGAACGACACCGCGGGCGAGAGGTACGAGACCAGCACCGCGCCCGCCAGCATGAACGCCGGCTGCGCGAAGCTGATCACCTGCGTCGACTTGTAGATGATCACGAAGCCGAGCGCGAGCAACGCGTAAATGGACCCGGCGCCGAGACCCCGGATCAACGACTGGAGAAACTCATCCATACATGCTCTCCACGAGGTCGTCGAACATCTTGCCCAGCGCGGATCTCTTCACCTTCTGGGTCGCGGTCAGCTCGCCGTCCTCGTGGTCGAGCTCCTTGGGGAACATCCGGAACTTCTTGATCTGCTCGACCGTGGCGAACTTGGCGTTCGTCTCGGTCACGATCTTCTGCACCAGCTCCAGGACCTCCGGTTTCTCCGACAGGTCCCGGTAGGTGGTGTAGGTGATCTTGCGCTGCTGCGCCCAGTGCCCGACCGTGTCGAGCTCGATGCCGATCAACGCCACCAGGTACGCCCGCTGGTCGCCGATCACCACGGCTTCCTTGATGTACGGCGAGGTCTTCAGCGCGTTCTCGAGCTCGGACGGCGCGATGTTCTTGCCGCCCGCGGTGATGATGATGTCCTTCATCCGGTCGGTGATCTTCACGTGCGTCTCGTCGACCCACTCGCCGACGTCACCGGTGTGCAGCCAGCCGTCGGACAGCACCCGTTGCGTGGACTCGGGGTCCTGCCAGTAGCCGGCGAACGTGCCGCCGTGCCTCGTGAGGATCTCGCCGGTCTCCTCGTCGATCCGCAGCTCGATGCCGGGCTGCGGCTCGCCGACCGTGCCGATCTTGACCCGGCCCGGCCGGTTTCCCGTTGCCACGGCGGTGTTCTCGGTCATGCCGTAGACCTCGTGCATCGGCACCCCGATGCCCATGAAGAACTTCAGCACGTCCGGTGCGATCGGCGCGGCTCCGGACGCGGCATACCGGACGTACCGCATGCCGATCCGGGCTTTCAGCGCGCGGAAGCAGAACAACCAGCCCAGCGCGTAGATCAGCCGGCTCTTGCCGGTGTGCTTGCCGCCGGTCCGCACCAGCGATTCGCCGATGCCTTCCGCTCTCCGCAGCCAGAACCGGGTGACCGAGCGTTTGAGCCAGGACGCCGACGAAACGCCGATCGTGACGCCCGCCAGCACCTTCTCCCAGATCCGCGGCACTCCGAACAAGATCGTCGGCTGCACCTCGCGCAGGTTCGCCTGCACCGTCTCGATGGACTCGGCGAAGTGCACCTGCACCCCGCTCGCCGCGCTGAACCAGGTGGTGAAGATCCGTTCGGCGACGTGGCACAACGGCAGGTACGACAACGTGACATCGGTGGAGGACGGCGGTGGCGAAGTGAACCCGCCGCCCTCCACCAGCACGTGGACGGCGAACTCGACGTTCGCCACGGTGAGCATCGCGCCCTTGGGCGGCCCGGTGGTGCCGGACGTGTAGATCAACGTCATCACGTCGTCCGGCTCGGTCCGCGCCATCCGCCCGGCCAGCTCGTCGCCGTGCTCGTCCCGGTGGCGCGCGCCCAGCGCCAGGAAGTCGTCCCAGGCCATGAGCTTCGGGTTGTCGTAGCGTCCTTTGATGCCACGCGGTTCGAGGTAGACGATCCACTCGAGGTCAGGCGTGTCCTCCAGCACGAGCAACGCCTTGTCGACCTGTTCCTGGTCCTCCGCGATCAGGATGCGCGCGCCGGAGTGGGACAGGAGGTACGCGACCTCGGAGGCCGGGTTCGTCGGGTACAGCCCGACCGTGATGCCGCGAGCCGCGACGATGCCCAGGTCTGCGTAGAGCCACTCGCGGCGGTTCTCGGAGTGGATCGCCACCCGATCGCCCGGTTGCAGTCCCAACGCCAGCAGCGCGTCGCCGACCAGTTCGACGTTCGCCCAGTAACAGGCCCACGAGACTTCCTGCCAGATGCCGAAGTCCTTGGCGCGCAACGCGATCTGGTCGGGCGTGGTGGCCGCCCTGTTCTTCACCCTGGTGACGACGGTCGTGATCATTTCGGGTGTGGTCATGACGCCACGCTCCGGTGTTGCTCGCCGAGGTAGGCGCGGATGACGTCCGGGTCCTCCTGCACCTCGGCAGGGGTGCCGGTGCGGATCGGGCGGCCGAAGTCCATGACCATCACGCGGTCGGCGAGGTCCATGACGAGGCCCATGTCGTGCTCGACCATGATCATGGGGATGTTGAGTTCCTCGCGGACGTCGAGGATGTACCGGGCCATGTCCTCGGTCTCCTCGACGTTCATGCCCGCGACCGGCTCGTCGAGCAGCAGGAGCTTCGGCTCCATCGCGAGCGCCCTGCCCAGTTCGACGCGCTTCTGCACGCCGTAGGGCAGCAGGCCGACCGGGTACCGGCGCCACTGCTCCAGTTCCAGGAAGTCGATGACGTCCTCGACCGCGGCCCGGTTCTTCAGTTCGTCGTTGCGGGCCTTGCCGAGCCAGAAGAACGCGCTCAGAGCGCCGTAGTTCATGTGGTTGTGGCGGCCGAGCATGAGGTTGTCGACGACGGTGAGGTGGGAGAACAGCTCGATGTTCTGGAACGTGCGGGCCATGCCCCGCGCCGCGATCCGGTGCGGGCGCATGCCGAGCAGGTTCTCCTCGTGGAACCGCACGGTGCCCTGCTGCGGCCGGTAGACGCCGCTCAGGACGTTGAAGATGGACGTCTTGCCGGCGCCGTTCGGTCCGATGATGGCGAAGAGCTCGCCCTCCTCGACGCTGAACGACACCCCGTCGACGGCCACGACCCCGTCGAACGCGAGCCTGACGTCGGTGACTTCCAGAACGCTCACGACAGCCACCGCTTCCTGCGCTTGTAGTGCTTGACCGCACGGAACGAGGAGGTGCCGAGACCGAGGTAGAACTCGCGGATGTCGTCGTCGGCGAGAAGTGCCGCGGCGGGCTTGTCCATGACGACCTTGCCGGTCTCCAGCACGTACCCGTGGTCGGCGATGGAGAGCGCCATGCTGGCGTTCTGCTCGACCAGCAGGACCGTGGTGCCCTGTTCGTTGATCTTCACGACGAGGTCGCGGATCTGCTGCACGAGCAGCGGCGCGAGGCCGAGGCTCGGTTCGTCCAGCAGCAGGTAGGAGGGTTCGGACATGAGCGCCCTGCCGATCGAGAGCATCTGCTGCTCACCCCCGGACAGGTAGCCGGCGCTCTGTCTTCGCCGTTCCTCCAGCCGCGGGAAGAGCTCGTAGCAGCGTTCGAGGTTGCTCTTGAGGCGCTTGGGGCGGGCGTGCCCGCCGACCTTGAGGTTCTCCTCCACGGTGAGCTCGGCGAGGATCCTCCGGCCTTCCAGCGCCTGCTTGATGCCCCGGTCGGCGATCTTCGCTGGTGAGAGGCGGTGAATCGGTTCACCGTCGAGCGTGATCGACCCCTTCGTGACCTTGCCGTCGTGCACGTCGAGGAGCCCGCTGAAGGCCCTCATCAGCGTCGTTTTCCCAGCTCCGTTGGCTCCGAGCAGGGCCACCACCTTGCCCTGGGGAACCTTGAGGCTCACGCCTCGGAGCACCAGCATCACGTCGTCGTAGACAACCTCAAGGTTGTTCGCCTCGAGCACCAGCGCCTCCTAGGGGCCCCTGACATACCGAGCAGTATGCCCGGGCTATGACTTGGATCACAGACGGTTTGCCCACTACGGGCGATTTCGTGATGCGCAGATCGCAATTGGTCCAGCACTCTCCGTGTCCGTCCAGAGTGGACTGGTGACGGATGTGTAACGGGCCGTGACGCGGGTACTCACTCTTCGAACGGCAAGAGATGAAAACGAGGAGGAGGTTTCGTGACCACCATTGAGAAGTCGGTGGACGTCCGCGTGCCCGTGACCACGGCGTACAACCAGTGGACCCAGTTCGAATCCTTCCCGGCGTTCATGGACGGCGTCGAGAAGATCGACCAGGTCACGCCGACGAGGACGCACTGGACCACGAAGATCGGCGGGGTCGTCCGCGAGTTCGACGCGGAGATCACCGAGCAGCACCCCGACGAGCGCGTCGCGTGGACCACGGTCGACGGACCGCCGCAGGGTGGCGTGGTCACCTTCCACCGGCTCGACAACGAAACGACTCGGGTGCACCTCCAGATGGAGTACGACCCCGAGACCATCACCGAGAAGGCCGGTGCGGCGCTGGGCGTCGTCGGCCACCGGGTCGAAGGCGACCTGAAGCGGTTCAAGGAGTTCATCGAGAACCGCGGCGTCGAGACAGGCGCTTGGCGTGGCGATGTCACGCCGCCGCCCCAGGTCTGATCGCGGTGCGCGTTGACGCCCGACCAGCACTCGGCGTTCGAGGAACTCGGACGCACCTCACGTGACTCGTCGCGCTATTACGCGTTGCGGGACCGGTTGGTGCGCGAGTACCTCCCGCTTGCCCGGCACATCGCCCGCCGCTTCAGCGAACGCGGCGAGCCGATGGAAGACCTCGCCCAGGTGGCGGCCGTAGGGCTGATCAACGCCATCGACCGGTTCGACGTGGGCCGGCAGACGGACTTCCTGTCGTTTGCCGTGCCCACGATCACCGGCGAGGTCCGGCGGCACTTCCGCGACCAGTGCTGGGCCGTGCGGGTGCCGCGCAGGTTGAAAGAGCTGTGTGACTCCATCGACGGCGCGACCGCCGAGCTGTCGCACAAGACCGGGCGATCTCCCACTCCCTCCGAGATCGCCCGGCACCTGGGGGTGGGCCTGCAGGAGGTGTACGAAGGCCTGCGGGTGGAGAAGAACGTGGCGTTCGCATCCCTCGACTCCCTGGAGAGTTCGACGGTCGACGACCCCGCCCTGGAAGGTGTCGAGATCCACGAGGCCCTTCAGCCGATGCTGAAGGGCCTCCCTCGGCGTGAGCGGACCATCGTGGTGCTGCGGTTCTTCGGCCGGCTGACCCAGACGGAGATCGCGCGCCGCGTCGGGATCTCCCAGATGCACGTCTCGCGGTTGTTGACCAAGTCGCTGGAGCAGTTGCGACACGATCTGCTGGCGGAAGACTGAAATGAGCGAGCGGGAATGTCCGGTTTTCGTGATACTGGCCGCATGAACCGGTTGCGGTGGCCCCAGAAGCTGGCGATCAGCACTGGCGCCCTGCTCGTGCTCTGGGGGCTCGCGGGGTTTCTCGTGACCGGTTTCTCGTCCTTCGCCGGTGAGTCCGACACCTGGGTGCTCGGGTTGCGCGTCAACCCGTTGCAGAACACGCTGCACCTGGTGTTCGGTGCCGCGTTGTTGCTCGCGGTCCCGCGCTTGAAGGCGTTGAGCGGCGTCGGCCTGCTGACCGCGGTGGCCTTCCTGGTGATCTTCGGACTGGGCCTGGCCCGGTACGACGATCAGGTCGTCAACTTCCTGAACGTGAACCCCGGGAGCAACGCGCTGCACCTGTTCACCGGGTTCGCCGCACTGGCGGCGGCCCAGGGTGCCGCCTGGTGCCGCCAGTGCGACAAAGCCGCGCTCAGGACCGTGTGAGCAGCTTCCGCACCGCCCGTTCCGGGTCGCCGTTGCCGATGACCTCACCGCGTTCGAACGCTTCCGTCAGGCGAGGGTCCACGTAGGACTTCCGCGCGACGGACGGCGTGTTGCCCAGGTCTTCCGCCACCTCCTTCATCACCGCGCTGATCGCTCGTTTCGAGGGCTTGCCGCGTTCGGCGAGGGCGTGGGCGAACGCCTGGGCGGCGCGGACCGTGGCGTGCCAGGTTCGCAGGTCCTTCGCGCTGAACTGGTCGCCCACCAGCTCGCGGAACCGTTCGTTGATGTCGTCGGCGGTGAGGTCTTCGTAGAGCCGGCAGTCCGGCGTCCGGTTCTTGATCAGCGTCCTGACGGCTCGTGCGAGTTTCGCGTCGGTGATCTCCTCGTCGACCTCGACGCCGTGCTTGGCGGGGAAGCGGAACCTGACCCGGTCGCCGCGCACGCTGAGGTGTTCGCAGAGCAGCGTGGCGACGCCGTGGGTGCCGTTGTCCTCGGCGTACTCCTCGTGGCCGACGCGGAAGACGCCCAGGTCGAGCATGCGCAGGGCGATGGCGAGCATGCGCTTGCGGCCGCGTGACCTCATGTCCGCCTCGATCCGCGCGCGGAACTTCCCCAGCCGCGGGGCGAGCTCGAGCACGCGGTCGAACTTCTCCGCGTCCCGGTTGGTGCGCCACTGCTCGTGGTAGAGGTACTGGCGTCGGCCGGCCTCGTCGTACCCGACCGCCTGGATGTGCCCGTTGGGGTGCGGGGAGATCCAGACTTCGCGCCACGCAGGTGGTATGACCAGGGCTTTCACCCGTTCGACGTCTTTGGCCGTGAGGGCCCGGCCGTCGGCGTCCAGGTACCGGAAGCCCTTGCCGTGCCTCACCCGCGTCCAGCCGGGCGAGGTCGTGGAACTGCGGCGGAGTCTCATCTGGCCACCTCGTGGTTGATCAGCACGAAAGGCGGGTACCCGCTCGCCGATGAATGACTACACGGTCGGTGTGGAACAGGAGTTCCTCCTCGTTGACCCCGAGTCGCGGCGGCCGGTAGCGCTGGCGCCCCGAGTCCGGGAGCTCTCCCACGCCCCTGGTGACCTCGACGTCCAGGGCGAGCTGACCCCGTTCCAGATCGAGATAGCCACCGGCGTCACCTCTTCCTTCGAGGAACTGTCCGAGCAGGTCCGGCGCGGCCGGCAGGTGCTCGTCGAGGCCGCGGATTCCGCCGGGTGCCGGCTCGTGGCGACGGGCATGCCACCGATCGGCGAGGCAGGCCCTCCCCCCGGATCGGATGACCCCAGATATCACCAGATCGAGTACTCCCACCGCAGACTCGTGATCGGGCAGGGTGCCTGCGGGCTGCACGTGCACGTGGGTGTTTCGTCGAAAGCGGAAGCCTTGCTGGCGTCCAACAAACTGCGCGCGTGGCTGCCGACGTTGCTCGCGATCAGCGCGAACTCCCCGATCTACGGCGGAGAGGACACCGGTTACGCGAGCTGGCGGTCGATGGTGTGGTCGCGCTGGCCGGTGAGCGGACCGCCGCCGTCGTGGGACGGCCCAGAGCACTACGACCGGACCGTCGAGTCGATCATCGCGACGCAGGCGTTGCTGGACAGGGCGATGGTGTACTGGGACGTACGACCGTCGGCCGATCATCCGACGGTTGAGGTGCGTGTCGCGGACATTCCGCAACTGGCAACGGAAGTCGCGGTTCTCGCCGAGCTGATCCGAGCCCTCGTCGTGACGGAACCCTCCGAACAGCGGGTGGACGATTCCGTGCTGCGAGCGGCATATTGGCGGGCGTCGCGCGACGGGGTCGACGGACTGGCCGCCGATCCACACACCGGAAAACTCTCCCCCGCGTTCGACCGGGCAATGACGTTGGTCGAGCACGTCGAGGTCGCCCTGCGCGATCGCGGCACTCTGTCTACTGTGGAGCAGCACATGGACTGGTTGCGCCACAACGGCTGTGGCGCCGCTCGGCAACGACGCTGCCCGGACCCCGAGTCCCTTGTGGACATGCTGATCGCCCGAACGCGTGAGGAAACCTGACTGATGCGCCTCCCTGCACCCCGCGGCCACATGAGCGCCGCTCTGGTCGCCGCACTCCGTCTGCCACCGCAGCCGCGACCGGCGCTGCTCGCCAGTGGAGGCACCAGGGACGCGTGGCTGGACGACGACCTGCAGCTGTCGTTGTGGATCTGCTACGAACTCCGGACGCGCGGCTTCGAGGACGCCGACGCGGCCTGGGAGGACAACTCGTTCCTGGCCCAGTTCCACCTGGCCCTGGAAGCACGCTGGGAGGCGGACCTGCGGTCGCTGACCGAGTCGACGCACCCCGCCACGCTGTCCGACGAGGGCCGCGCCGAACTGCGCAAGCACCACGCCTTCTGGCAGCCGCGCCGCGAGATGCGCTCAGTGCTGCGCGACATCCACGGCGACGCTTACGGCGCCCGGTCCGAACGCACCCACTCGGTGCTGTTCACCGTGACGTTGCGCGACCTGGACTGCTCCAGCGTCGACGAGATGCCCGCCCCCACCCTGGCCCTGGCGAACGCGCTGTCGTTGTTCGGCATGCACCAGCGCCTGGTGGGAGCCCTGGTCGGCTTCCTGACCGCCGTGGACACCATCGGCGGCGACCCGTTCGCGCAGCTGCTGCCGGTCCAATGCCCACCAGACGACATCCGCCTGGGTTTCACCGTGTGCCACGAACTCCACGCCCGCCTCACCCACCACGTCCACGCGGCGATCGCACAGGGCCGCACCTCGCTGAGGGGCCGCTGGCTCGTCTCGCAGGGCGGACGGGTTAACGTGGGGTGCTGAAGCTTTGAAGGGAGACAGCGTGCCTGACCCCACCGCTCTGGCATCCGTGGTCGTAGACCGGATCGCACCCGACGTCGTCGTGCTGCACGTGTCCGGCGAGCTGGACACGACCTCCAGCAGCGAGCTGACCACGCCGCTGGACAGCCACGTGGTGCCGGAGAACCGTGCTGTCGTCGTCGACCTCGCCGGCGTGAAGTTCCTGGGCTCCGCCGGGCTGGAGGCCCTCGTGCTCGGGCAGCAGCGTGCTTCGAAGTCCGAGGTCGAGTTCGTCGTGGTCGCTTCTACTCGGGCTGCGTTGCGGCCGATCGAGGCGACCGGGCTGGACTCGGTGTTCACGATTCTGGGTTCGGTGGACGAGGCGGTGCGGCGCTACTCGTCCTGACCAGCTGGAACCACTCGCCGTCGTGGTCCGGTCGCGAAACCGGGGTGGCGCTCAGTTCCCAGCCATCAGGCCAGGTCCAGCGCGAAGTGTCCTTGTTCCGCTCGACCCACACGTCGTCACAGGTGACTTCGCCGTTGAACGTCACATCACTGAACCAGGTCATCTCGGCGAACGACGCACCTGCGAACGACGCGCTCGCACCGAAGGACGTGCCCGTGAACATCGCGGGCAACCCGCTGAACGAGGCGTCTCGGAACGACACCTCGCCACCGAACGACGTTTCACCGAACGCGGCGCCTGATTCGAACGACGACATGCCGAAGTCAGCGCGGTCCTCGAACGAAGCTCCGTAGAACGAGGCGAGGCCGGTGAAACCCGCGCTGACGGTGGTGTCGCCGCGGAACGACGTCCCGTTGAACTTGCCCGCGCCAAGCCGGCACTTGTACATGAAGAAGTTGATGAGAACCGCGCCGGTGAGATCGATGTCGTGTTCGCCCCAGTACTCGGGATCTCCCTGCTCCAGGTGAGCGATCAGGATTCGCTGCGCGGTGAGTCGTACGTCCAGCTCCAGCCGTGCCTCGACGAGCGCGGCGACCGCGCTCGGGCCGTCGGGTTGACGAATGCCCGCGCGACGCTGTGGACTGCGCACGAGAGGCCGGAACACGCCGTTCGCCAGACCTTCGGCCTTCTCTGACGGCTGGGTGTAAGGCATGCGCAAGTAGGCGCACAGAACGTTGACGATGGTCCGCCGCGTCTCCGGTTCCTGCTGCCCGAGGCGTTCCAACGCGTACAGGCCACCCAGCCGAACCGGGACCTTCGCGTCACCGAGCTGCTGCACCGCTTTCGAGTAGAGCTCGGTGATCCGGCGAGCCTCGGCGTCCGCGTTGACGTCAGCTTGAGCCTCCTCCTGGGTGCGTTGCCGCCGCGCCGCCAGGTAGAGCGTGAACAGGCCACCGCCGCCCAGCGCGATGCCGGACGCCACCTTCACCACGTCGAGCTGCGCCGCCGTCCGCTTCTCCGGATCGGTCCACGTCTGCCGGTTCACCCACAGCCACAACGCCACCAGCACCGCGCCCGTGAGCAGCAGGATCGCCGCCGAGACCAACGGCATGGTCCAGGGCGACATCGGCTTCTTGGCCTTCATGCCCTACAGGTCGCACGGCACGCCGAGATTGCTACCAGGACAGTGTTACCAAGGCAGGGGGCCGTCGGCGTCGAAATACCCACCGGTCGGCCCGTCCGGACCGATCTGCGCCATCCGCACGATGATCTCCGCACCCTGCTCCACGGTCTGCCGCCCGCTCCCCCGGTTCAGATCAGTAGCCGTGAACCCAGGCTCGACCGCGTTGATCCGCATCCCAGGAAACGCCTTCGCGTACTGCAGGGTGACCATGTTGACCGCTGCCTTCGACACCGGATAGGCAACCCCGGGATACCCGCTACCAGCCGCGGCAGTGGCCAACGACGCCAGGCGGCTGCTGACGTTCACCACAACCGGCGCAGCCGACCGCTCCAACAGCGGCAGAAAAGCGTGCAGAACGCGGACCATCCCGAACAGGTTGACCTCGAACGTCTCCCGCATCAGGTCTGCGGTGACCTCACCGGCCCCGACCACGCCCTGGTCAGTCCACTCCGGAGCGATGCCGGCGTTGTTGACCAGCACGTCCAACGACCCGACGGCCTCAGCCGCCGCGGCCACCGACGAGTCGGACGTGACGTCGAGCTGGACGGGCCGCGCGCCGATCGAAGCCGCGGCCGCCTCTCCGAGCGAGAGGTCGCGGCTGCCCAGCCACACGGTGTGGCCGGCGAGCACGAGCCGGCGGGCGGTCTCCAGGCCGAGGCCCTTGTTCGCGCCGGTGATCAGCACAGAAGCCATGCGTCCACGCTACGACCTGGAGCGCGCTTCAGTGCAAAGCATTAATCCTGGCCGATGTCCTCGTACCAGAGTTCGGGGTGCTCCGAGATGAACGACGTCATCAGCTGGACCAGCGCGGGATCGTCCACGACCGTGATGCCCACGCCGTGTTCGGCGAGCCAGTCGTGGCCGCCGTGGAACGTCGTCGCCTCGCCGATCAGCACGTTCGAGATGCCGAACTGCCGGACCAGGCCGCTGCAGTACCAGCACGGCGACAGGGTCGTGACCATCGTGGTGCCGCGGTAGCTGCGCTGGCGGCCGGCGTTGCGGAAGGCCGAGGTCTCCGCGTGCATGGAGGCGTCGCCGTCCTGCACGCGGCGGTTGTGGCCCCGGCCCAGCAGACGGCCGTCGCCGTCGAAGAGTGCCGCGCCGATGGGGATCCCGCCCTCGGCGAGTCCCATCCGCGCCTCTTCGACGGCGACGGCCAGCATGTCTGAAGCAGAGGTCATGTTGCTCAAACTACTTCGTCTTGAACAACTTCACCGTCATCGACGTGCCGGACTGCCGGACGACCTTCAGCCCGACACCGACAGAAGGCAGCTTCACGCCCGCGTTGGGCTGTTCCGCGTACCAGTACTGCTTGGTGTCGTCGAACGTCGGCTGGGCCGCCGCGCCGCGGACGTAGGAAGCCTTGCCGTTGACGTGCAACGTGAAGGAGTCCGACTTCTGCAGCGAGAACGGCGCGTCGTAGCCGCCGACGGTCGCCGACCAGCGCTGGCCCTCGATGTTGTAGAGGGGTGCGGGGTTGGCGTCGATCGGCAGGATCAGGCCCTCACCGGGGTGTTCGCTGACGTTGTTGTCGAGGAACGAGGTGTTCCACAGCGACACGAGCAAGCCGTCCTGGTACGGGAAGTGCTCCACGTAGTCGGGCTTGTCCGGGAAGCTGTAGCGGTACGGGCCGGTCTTGTTGTACTTGCCGTAGGACTCGTAGGTCCGGTTCGACGCGATGTAGAACTGGTCGAACGCCTTCGTTTCCTTGCCCTCGGTCGTGCGGAACCCACGCGTGGTCCACACGCCGGCGGTCTCGCCGCCGTCCGTCAGCACCGGTACGCCATCGGCGGTCACGGTGATCGAGTCGGCGAAGAAGCCTTGCAGCGCAAGGGCACCGTCGGTGCGGTAGGCGAGACGCAGCTTGGTGTTCTTGCCGGCGTAGGCGTCCAGCGGAACGGTCAGGTCGACCCACTGGCCACCGGACGACGCGCTCAGAGCGGGCGCGTTGGCCGAGTCGCGCTGGAAGGGTGCGCCGTTCGCCACGCCGTCGAGCTGGGTCCAGCTGCCGTCCTCATTGGACGCTTCGACGTAGAGGTAGTCGTAGTCGACCTCGATGTCGTAGCGGGCCTTCAACGACAGCGACGCCGACGTCTTGCCGCGCAGGTCCAGCGGGACCGTCATGGAGTTGTCGAGGTCGTTGCCCTTCTCGCTCCACCACATCTTGCTGCCGGCGAAGGGGGTGCCGTAGTCGAACGACTTGGAGATGTCCGGCAGCACCACGACGAGGCCCTGGGCCTTCGCCGAGTTGTACTCGTGCGGGCCGAGTTCGAAGACGCGTTCCTGGCCGGCGACCGCGATCTCGTAGTCGAGCCAGCCGAGCTGCAGCTTGTCCCACGCGGAGAACTCGTTGGCGCGCTCGCCCGGCGCCTCGCCGGGCGCGTTCACCCGGTTCTGGGCCATGATCGACCACCAGTTGACGCCGTTCGTGCCGCCCGCGGTGTCGTAGTGGTCCGGCAGACCGAGGTCGTGACCGAACTCGTGCGCGAACACGCTGACGCCGCCGTTCTCGGGCTGCACGGTGTAGTCGCCGACCCAGATGCCGGTGTCACCGATCTGCGCGCCACCGAGCTTGTTGGTGCCGGGGCCGGTCGAGTAGTTCTTGAACGCGTACCCGCGGTGGCTCCAGAGCGCGTCCTCGCCCTGCAACGGGTCGCCGTCGGCCTGGTCACCACCGGCGTGCACGATCTGGAAGTGGTCGATGTAGCCGTCGGCCTCGTTGAAGTCGCCGTCGGCGTCGTAGTCGTAGCGGTCCCACTGGTCGTACTCGGCCAGCGCCGCCTTGATCTGCGCGGTGGTCTTGCCCGCGGCCTTCTGGTCCGCGACCCACTGCGTGACCGCGTCCTTGATCAGCTCACGCGAGTTGTTGCAGATGTTGTCGCCGCACGGGTAACCGTTGCTGCGGCCGTAGCGGGCCTCGTTGTACTGGACCTTGACCCAGTCCGTGACGAGGCCGTTGACCGTGTAGCGCCCGGAGGACTGCTTGTCGTAGAAGTTCGCGACGGAGTTGGCGTCCTTCTTGCGGGAGAAGTACAGGTCCTGGAAGTACTGCCGGCTGAAGTCCGGGTGCCAGATCGTCGTGTTGTCGACCGCGCGGTTGGGCTCGGGGATCTGGTTGTGCACCGGCCCGTCGAACCGCTGCGGGCCCGGCGTGTTCGGGTTCGTGTCGCGGTCCGGGTAGTCGGGGTGCCGCTCGTTGCCGAACTCCGCGAGGATCACGAAGATCTTGTCGGTCTTCTCGCGCTTGAGCTCGACGTACTGGTCCTTGTTCTGCTTCTTGCCGACCTTCGCGACGGTGCTGGTGCCGCGCTTCTCGGTCGTCGCCTCGCCGGTGAGCACCTCGGCCAACGCCTGCTGCTTCAACGCACGGCGCTTGATCTCCAGCTCGTGGGGCTGCTCGTCGGACTGCTGCTTCACCTGCGGATCCGGCTGCTGGGCCGGCACCGCGACAGCGGGCGTGACCAGCCCCGCCGTGATGAGCGCGAGCGCCGCTGCTCCCGCCAATGCTCTTCGCACGTTCGTTCCCCTCTCGGAATACCGAGCGGACGCTACGTAGCTGACCCGCGGATCGACACGTCCGAAAGTCGGTTGTCGGCGCAAGTGGTTGACCGATTGCCCGGAACGTCGGGAAAGTGGTGGATTCCTTTCCCCGACGCGTCGGGAGGTCGACAGTGTCGTCGATGCAAATCGGAGTGAGCAGGCCGCCGCTGGACGTGGCCGACCTGCCAGAACCCGAGGACGTCTTCAAAGTTCGCAGGCTGGGCCCGCTGCAGGTGGTCCAGTTCGTCATCGGCCCGAGCCTGATCGCGCTCGGCATCTCGATCGGCAGCGGCGAGTGGCTGCTCGGCCCGCAGGCGGTCGGCAAGTTCGGTTTCGTCGGCATCGGCTGGGTGATCACCGTGTCGGCGTTGCTGCAGACGTTCTACAACGTGGAGATCGCCCGCTACGTCGTGGCGACGGGCGAGTCCCCGGTCGTCGGCTGGGGCCGCGTGCCACCCGGCTGGAAGTTCTGGGTCCCGGTCTCGCTGGCGGTCTTCTACTTCGCGTTCATCTTCGGCGGCTGGGCGGCGGGTGCCGGGCAGGGACTGTTCGCGTTGATCGCGGGCCGCGGCTACCGGCCGGACGAGATCGAGTACGTGCGGCTGCTCGCGATCGGCCTGCTCGTCGTGGTCTTCCTGATCACCGCGGGCGCCCGCAAGGTGTCCCGTGCCCTGGAACTGACGAACTGGGTGCTCGTCGGCTCGCTGCTGCTGGTCCTGATCGTCGTGACGGTCGCGATCGTGCCGTTCTCCGTGTGGTCGGAGGGAATTCGCGGTCTCGTGACCCCGGCCGCGCCACCCGCGGGCATCACGGCGACGCAACTGGGCGGCCTCGCCGGGTTCACCGCGCTGGCGTCCGGGCTGAACTGGTACGCGATGAGCCACTACCGCGACAAGGGTTACGGCATGGGGCACCGCGTCGGGTTCATCGCGGGCATGCGCGGCGGCAAGCAGGAACTGCGCCCGGTCGGCGTGACCTTTGTGGACACTCCGGCGAACGCGTCGCTGTGGAAGCGCTGGTACCGGCTGCTGCTGATCGACCAGTGGGCGGTGTTCTTCGTGGGCGCGATGCTCGGCATGCTGCTGCCCACCGTGCTGATGGCGCACATCGTCGCGGTGACCGGCCAGCAGCCGACCTCCGCCAACGTGCCGACGTTCTCGGCCGAGCAGCTGGGGTTGTTGTACGGCCAGGGCATGTTCTACCTGATGCTGGTGGTGGGTGTGCTGGTGCTGTTCTCGACGCAGCTCGGCATCTTCGAGGCGTTGGTGCGCAACTTCACCGACGCCGCGCACGCTGTCTCACCCCGGCTGCGCAAGCGGATCGAGGACGACCCGCGCCGCTTCTACTACCCGTTCATGCTGCTGGTGCTGGTGATCATCGCCGGCGCGCTGCACCTGGCGCTGCCCGTGGAACTCGTGCAGATCTCGGCGAACATGTCGAACCTGGGCGCGCTGATGTTCCCGTTCGCGTTGATGTACCTGAACTCCCGGCTGCCGCGACCGGCCCGGCCGTCTTGGTGGCACTACGTGATTCTGTCGTTGAACGTGGTGTTCTTCGGGTTCTTCTTCGTGAACTTCGTCTACGAGTTCTTCACGGGAGGTCCGCTGGTGCGGTTCTGACCCACACCTCGGCGGACGCGATGTCGTAGCCGTCGGCGGTGACGCTGTTGAAGCCGTCCGCCAGGAACAGATCCATCACCGGTTGGCTGACGACGAGATCAGTGCCGTTGTTGGCGAGCCCGAGGTCGTCCACCCCGGGCTCGCCGTTCACCTTGAGCCACACCAGGTCCGGCAGCACGCCGTCCGGGTTGAAGATGTGGTGCTGATCGCCCGCCGTCACGAGCGCCTCATCCAGTGCGAAGCCGGTGAAGCCGGCCTCGTTCATGCGGCCGGCGGTGTCACGCAGCACGAGGTACACCGGGTGCGTGGTGACGATGCAGTCACCGAGCCAGTCGGCCACCTCGTAGTGCACCCGCGTGACGACGTTCGTCGCGCGATCGATCTTGAACTCATCGCCCCAGCCACCCGCGACCTCGGGCTCGATCAGGTAAAACGTCATGCCGCACCCTAGAACGCGGCGAACCCGGGCGCGCAGGTGCGGTTCTGACGGTTCTGACGTCAGCGGCGGCTGAAGTCCTCGATGTCCCCGAGCGCGTCCTCGGCGGTTCCGCCGAGCTCGGGGTCGTCGAGCAGCTCCCGCAGGCGTGGGACGACCTCGGGCAGCACCTCGCCGTCGAGCCGGCCGACGTGGCCCAGGCAGGTGACGGCGAGCTGACGCAGTTCGGGGTGGCGCGTGTGGTCGAGCAGAAGCCGTTGCAGCTGCTCGCGGTCCGGCTCGTGGTGGACCAGGCCGAGCATGGCCTGCGACGCCGCGATGCCTCCCGCGGGCAGCTCCTCGTGCCAGCGCACGACGCATTCCGCGACGACCACTTCGGACGAGCGTTCGATCGACTCGGCGAGGTCCCCGGTCACGACGGCCCAACCGCCACCCTCCGCGCGGACGATCACTTCGTCGTTCACCACGCCCACGAGCGGATCACCGCCCCACTCGAACACCACGCCGCCCAGCGCCGAGGTCTCGGTGACGTACCGGTAGCCGTCCAGCGCCTCCCGGACCCGCTCCAGGAACGTCATTTCGGCGGCAGCGCTTCCACGAACTCGCGGCACCGCGCGATCCAGTCGTCCAGCGCCGTGTCCTCCGACACGGCCTCGCCGTCGACGACCACCCAGCCGTTCATCGGCCGGCCGGTGAAGTCGAAGACGCGGGCGCCCGGCTGGGACAGCGCGTCGGCCTGCGCCTCGGGGCCCACCCGCGCGATCAGATCCTCGCCCAGCACTCCTACCAGCATGTTTCCCCGCCACATGAACACCAGGCTGCCGAACATCTTCTTCGTGGCCAGGTCCGGGAGGTCGCCCAGCGACTCGCCCAGACGATGCGCCAAGCCCTCGTCGTACGCCATGCGCTGAATACTGTCTCAGCGAGTTGACAGCCGCCTCTCAGTTTCATGTGGCTTCATGGACATACAGGACATAGGGAGGCCATCTTGTTCGGCTTGGTCGGCTGGGTGCTCGGTTGGCTCTTGACGCTGTTCATCCTCGTGATGATCGGCCGGATGATCGTGGACTGGGCGGTCACGTTCCAGGCGCGCGGTGACTGGGTGTGGAAGGTGCGCCGGGTGACCCACGGCATCACCGAGCCGGTGCTGGCGCCGGTGCGCAAGGTGCTGCCGCCGCTGCGGTTCGGCGGGTTCGGGCTGGACCTGGCGTTCACGGTCGTGTTCATCGCGGCGCTGATCCTCAGGTCGATCGTGTGGTGAGGACACCCGGGTTGAGCAGGCCCTGAGGGTCCAGCGCGGCCTTGGCGCCGGACAGCGCCGCGCCGAAGACGTCCGTACGCTGGCGCGTGTACCAGGGCATGTGGTCGCGGCCGACGGCGTGGTGGTGGGTGATGGTGCCGCCCGAGGAGATCAACGCCTCGGACACCGCGGCCTTGATCTCGTCCCACTGCGCGGTGAGACTGCCCCACCGGCCGGGCGCGTAGATGCCGTAGTAGGGCGCGGGGCCGTCCGGGTAGACGTGGGTGAAGCGGCACGTGACGACGCCGATGCCGCACACCTCCCGCAACGCCTTGGTCGCCGCCTCCACAACGGACGCGTGCAACTCGGCGAACCGGTCCCAGGTGCACGCCGTCTCGAACGTCTCGGTGATCATCCCGTGCCGGGCCATCGCGTCACGCTGGTAAGGCATGCGCAGGAACGACTTCCGCCACTGCTGCGCCGCACCCTCCACGACCTCGCCCGCGCCGCAGAACTCCAACGCCCGCGCGAGCTTCCCGTCGACCGGGTGATCGGCGGACTCGAACGCCAGCACCAGCACCGCCTGCGCCGAGCCGGCGTTGAGGAACGCCTCCGCCGGGTCCAGCAAACGGCAGTTCGCCGGATACAACCCCGACTGCGCGATCAACCGGGTCGCCTCAACGGCCCGTTCCCACGACGCGAACCGCACCGAGGCCCCAGCGCGATGAACCGGCGGCGCCTGCAACCTCATCCACGCCTCGGTGATCACGCCCAAAGTGCCTTCAGAACCCAGGAAAAGCCGATCCGGCGACGGCCCCGCCCCGGAGCCCGGCAACCTGCGCGACTCGGAAATCCCTTGTGGCGTAACGACCCTGAGCGACTCGGTCAGGTCGTCGATGTGCGTGTAGAGCGTGGCGTAGTGGCCGCCGGCACGGGTCGCGAGCCAACCTCCGAGCGTCGAGAACTCGAACGACTGCGGGAAATGCCGCAACGTCAGGTCGTGCTGCTTCAACTGAGCTTCCAGCGACGGCCCCAGCACGCCGGCCTGGATGCGCGCGGCACGACCGACCGGGTCGACCTCCAGCACCTGGTCCAGCGCCGAGAGGTCCAGCGTCACCACCCGCTCGAGGTCACGCGGCTCCACCCCGCCCACGACAGAAGTGCCGCCGCCGAACGGAATCACCGCGACGTCGTGCGATCCGCACCAGTCCAGCACGTCGACCACGTCCTGCTCGGTGCGCGGCCGGGCAACGGCATCCGGCAACGGCCCGACGTCCCCGGCGAGGTTGCGCGTGACATCGCGGTAGGCCTGACCGCGGGCGTGCCCGAGCCGGTCGATCAGGTCGGTCGAGTAGAGCTCGCCAGGCGGCTGGACGCGGGACTCCGGCACCTCCAGCGAGGCGGGGTCCGGCGGCGAGTGGAACGTCAGGTCCGCGTCCGGCAGCACCGCCCGGACCCGGTCGACCAGCGCACGGCGTTCATCAGGGGTGACGGCGTCCTCGACGTTGCCCCAGCCCCACCACGACCTCGTTGTCATGACGAGCAACCATAAGCGAAACGCCGACGTTCCGGTATGCCTCTCGGTAACGTCGCGCGCATGAAGCCATGGGGGATGGCGGCCTTGCAGGTGGCCGGCCTGGCAGCGGGCGTGATCGCGCGGGCAACAACGCCGACGACTACGTCCGAGCCGCGTTCGAAGAGCCGCGACAGCGGGACGTCACGTGCTACCGCGCCGACTTCAACCGCCACGGCGTGATGAACGACGGCCCGAAACGCGTCGACTGCCCCGAACACGCCATCCCGGTCACACCGCCGCCCCCGCCGACGAACCCGTTCACGCAGGCGCCGGGCATCACGCCCGACTTCGAGGTGCAGTTGAGGAACGCCACCATGTGGTGGGGGAACGCCGAACCTCGGCGGGCGGGCACCGTGGAGTGCACGCCCCAACACGCGCTGGACTACGCGCGACCGAACTGATCTCCCTTGGTGGCGTCGAGGAACGCCTCCCAGCCCGACGGCGACACCGGGATGTGCGGCGCGGTGGGAGCCTTGCTGTCCCGGACACCCACTCCCGCACCGATCTCCACGCAGTTGCTGCCGTCCGGGCTGTAGCTGCTCTTCCGCCACACGGTGGCCTCCTCAGGAGACGATGTCGGTGATCAACCTCCTCGATTGTTCCTCATCCAACGCCGCCCCATCCAGCGACTTGAGGATCTCCGTGTGGAGGTCCACGGACCCCTTGTCCTCCATGAAGAGACATGAGTTCATCGTCTCGACGTAGACGACCGGCGACAGCTTGTTGAACTTCAACAAGCTGAACTCGCCCATGGTTCCGGCATGCGCACCAATTCGCGTCGGCACGACTCGGACGGAGATGTAGGGCCGCACCAACATTCGCAACATGTGGTGCAGCTGATCCCTCCAGACGTCCATACCGCCAACAGGCAGCCACAACGCCTGTTCATGCACGTAAAAGACGAACGTTCGCCGCCGCTCCAGAATCTGCTGCCGGGCGACTCGCGCCTCCACTCGTAGCTCGACGTCCTCGGGCTTGATCTTCGGCCACACCCTGAGCAACGCCCGCATGTAGTCGGGAGTCTGCAAAAGGCCAGGTATCAGTGTCAGGTGCCAGCTGGTGAGCTCGGCACAGGCGTCCTCGTGCTCGAAGAGTGTGCGCAGCTGAATCGGGATGAGGCCGTCGTACAGCTGCCACCAACCCTTCTCTCTCGACACCTTCAACAGCGCCATGAGGTGGTCGAACTCCTCCTCCGACACCCGACACAGTCCCAGCAGCCGGGCGAAGTCGATCTCGTCGACCCCGCCCTTCCCCGTCAACAGGTCCGAGAGCTTCTGCGGATCCCATCCCAACAGTTCCGCAATGGCGCGGTGCGACATACCGGTCGCGTCGACAACAGCGCGAACACCCGCACCGAACTCGCGGCCGCGCACAGTGGAAGTTCTAGCTGGCATGCGCACGAACGTAAGCCGCATTCCGCCGTGACCAACACAGTTTTGGCCCAGTTCCAACCGAAAAGGCGGTCGTTGGACGGCCTCCACCACTTTCGTAGGGCCCGTGTGTGCGCAACGGCCGTGCGGTAGAACGTTGCTCATGCACAACGAGGTCCAGCGCAGTACCGTGCACGGCCACGTATTCCAGGCGAACGAGCTGCACCTGCACGGCGACGAGGTGGCCCACCCACCGCTGACCTCGTGGCAGGACCGCCCGGACCTCACCGCGGACCTCGAAGACCTCCTCCACGTGCAGCGCGACGCGGCGGAAGCGCTCCCCTACCGCCTCCTGGGTGTGAAGCAGCCCGAACTCACCAAGGTCTACGTGCAGCAAAGCGTGCGAGCGGACAAGCCGGAACCCGAACGCAAGCCCGGCGAACGCAAGCAGGAACCGGTGGAACGGGTCGTCCCGATCGAGGAAGCGCTCGCCACCGGCAAGCACCTGCTGATCACCGGCGAGCCGGGGGCCGGCAAGTCGACGCTCGGTCAGATGTACGTGCGGCTCCTGGCGACCGAGTGGCTCGACCCGAGCAGCAACCCACCGCTGCCGGAACCGGTGATGCCGCTGCGGATCCCGGCGAAAGCGCTGGCGGAAGAACTGACGTGGAGCGAGCTTCTGGCCGGCGCCGTGCGTGACCGCAGGCTGAACGCCCCGCTCAAGCCGGAGATGTTCGCGAGACGCGCGCTCGGCGCCAGGTGGCTGGTGTTCGTCGACGGCCTCGACGAGATCGCCGAACCCGAACGCCGCGAACGCGTCATCGACGCGATCGCCTCCCGCATCCGGCGCGGCACCGACCACCGGCTGGTGATCACCACTCGGCCGCTGCCGCCGGACGAGCTGCGCAAGGTGCACGGGCCGCAGGTCGACCTCTACACGATCCAGCCGTTCGGGCCGGTCGAACTGCAGGCGTTCGCGTCGGGCTGGTTCCGCGCCCAGGACCCAACCCGCGCCATCGCCCGCACCGAGGAGTTCGTCCGCCAGGTCCACGACGGCAGGCTGCGGGAGCTGGTCAGCAACCCGTTGCTCGCCACCATCGCGGCCATCGCGAACACCCTGGAACCCCAGCGCAAGCTGCCGCACAACCGGGTCGACCTGTACGAGCGGTTCATGAGCTACCTGCTGGAGGACACGGCCAGCGGTCGCGACACCCTCGCAGATCTCCGCCACTCGGTGCCCAACAACCCAGCACGGCTGAACCAGTTCGAGAAGCTGCACGCCAACCGCCGCTCTCTCATCGAACACATGGCACACCAACGCCTGGAGTCGGAACGGCCGCTGCTGGACATCGCCGTGGAATGGTCCGAGTGCCAGCGAGGCGACGTGCTGACCGTCCTGGCGGGCACCGGGTTGTTCGTGCAGGTCGCGGAAGGGCTGCGGTTCCTGCACCACTCGTTCGCCGAGTTCCTGGCGGCACGGCATCGGGCCGCCGAGATCCCCGCGGACTTCCCCGACCTCGACGACTGGGTGCGCCAGGGCACGTTGCCCGCCCTCGAGACCTCGGTGCTGTTCACGTTCGCGTTGTGGGGAAGGGAATCCGGCAACGATCTCGACCTCGTGTTCCGGAGGCTGATCAGCGGCGGTCTCGACCACGCGCTGCTGGCGGGCAAACTGCTCGCCGAAGAGGTCGTGCTGGACGAAGACCTCGCCAAACACGTGGTGAGCCGATTGGTGTCGCTCGTGCTGAGCGTCGGCACCTACGACGACCCGTGGGAACCAGCGCTCAAGATCGGCCGGGTGCTGGCAGGGCTGGCGGGCGAGCCCACCGGTCAGTTGGCCGAGTCGCTGCACGCGTTGCGCGACAAGCCCCAGCTGCCTCCGGCGACGCGGATCTGCTGTGCGGTCGCACTCGGGCACCTCGGATTCCAGGACGAGTCCGCTCAGTGGCTGCAGGACTTCGCCGACCTCCACGACCCGTTGGCTCTGCGGGCGATCGCCAACGGACTCGCGGAGATCCTGCCGAACGGCGCAGAACTCGCGGAGAACATCCTGCTCCGGGCGGAGCAGGAGAGCTACGTGATCGTCATGGCCGCGGTGCAGATCCTGTTGAAAGAGCTGGAACGCCGGCAGCCGGCCGCCCGTCTGCTGCGCGGACTGGTCGCGCGGATGCGAGCGGACACCTCGATCTCACCGAACAGCCCGCACGTGCCCCAACTGCACGGCAACCCCGACGAGAACCCGCCCAGCTGGGGCGTGCTCGCGGAACAGGCGGCGCGCGCGGGTTGCGCGGAGGAAGCCGTGTGGGCCGCCGGCCGGGTCCTGGCCCTGCCGCACGCGGACGTCGACGACTTCACGAAGGCCGTCGAGGCGCTGATCGTCTGTGGTGGGGAAGATGCCGTGGTCACGGTGGTCGACCGAGTGAAATCCGGCTCGCTGGACCAGGTGCTGGTGGTCGGCAAAGCGCTGAAGGCCGTGAACGGCGAACTCGCCACCAAGCTCACGCGGCTCGTCGCGACGAACCCGGCGGTCGACGACGTCGACTTCGTCGAGGCGTGCCAGGCGCTCGCGGCCACAGACCCCTCGCTGGTGGCCGAACTCGTGGCGAAGCGCGCCACGCTGGACTCCAGAAACATCGTCCTGATCGCCGGCGAACTGGCCGAGGCAGGTGTTCGTGTCGATCACCTCGTCCAGCTAGCGCTGGCGCGAATGACGGCCGGCAGCTGGACGTTCGGCCGCACCGCTCGCCAGGTGCTGACTCTCGGCGCGTTCGACGAGGAGGTGTACGCCGCAGCCGTGGCCGGACCGTCCTCGTACTGGGCGGAGGCGGCACCGCTGATGAACCGCGACCGGACTGTCGAGCTGCTCGAACGCATGGTCAGCACTCCCGTGGACGTGGAGATGCTGGCGAAATGCCTCGATCAGATGGTCTCCAAGGAAGTGCCGGACGTGGCCGAACGCCTGTTGGAGGTCGTGCTCGGACTCGTGGACCAGAGCGACACCGCCGCCGCACGGGAACTCGTGCCGGTCCTGCACCGCATCGGGCGCACGGAAGAAGCGATCGAGCTCGCGAAGCGGGCCTTCCTGCGGTCCCTCGGCGGCCTCTACGTCGAGGAGTGCGCGGAAACCCTGCTCAAGGTGGGCGGCATCGGGGTCGGGACGTTCATCGCGGAACACGTGCTGGCGGCGAAGGTCAGCGTGTGGCGGCAGATGCAGGTCGCGAATCATCTCGCCGAACAAGGACTGCTCCAGCAAGCGACCGCACTGTGGTGCAATGTCCTGCGCCGACACGGGGACATGGTGGCGAAGGGCGTCGAGGCCGCGACCAAACTGGTGAGGTGCCTGCACGGCTGGCAAGCGATCGACACCGTGCGCAAGGCTCTGGCAGAGGACCGGCTCACCGTGACCGCCAGGGCCAACCTCAAGGCGTTGGAAGCCTGGCTCGTCGCGATCGAGGCTGGCTGATCACCCCGCACCGAAGCACACAAAGCCAACGGCCGCAGCGTAAGCAGCGTCGTCAGTCGCAGCCCGTTGCACCGCCGCCAGGGCCTCAGCCGGAGCCATCCCCGCCGCAAGCTTCTGGTGCAGCTCCACCATCACCGGCGCCGTCCCATCGGTAGGCACCGGCACCACGGGCGCGATCAACGTACGAGTCCCCAGCCCGAGCAGCGCCGCCGTGAAGCCCATCAACTCGTCGCCGGGCCGGACCGCGGACTGGCCCGTGTCGCACGCCGACAGCACCACGACGGTCGGTGGCGTGTGCAGGCGTTCGATGTCGTAGACGGTCAGCGGACCGTCGGCCAGCTCGAGAGCCGAGAACAGCGGGTTGTCGACGCGGAACGAGCCGTGGGCGGCGATGTGGGCCAGTGCGGCACCGTCCATTGCGGACGCCACGGCGCTCACGGTTGCTTCCGCGTCAACGAGAACGCGGCCGGGCACGTGTGCGCTGATGGCCTTGATCTCGGCGGGGGCGGCGGCCATGCGCGGTCCGGCGGCCAGCACCGACTCGCCGGAGGCGTCGGCGACGGAACACGCGCGCAGCCAGACGGAAGCAGAGGGCGCGACGGTCACCTGGCGGTTCAGCACCGCCCACGGCAGGCCGTTCAAAGCGCCCGTCGGCACCACCACGAGCGGGCGGCCGTCGATGCGTGCGGCCAGCGGGTCCAGCAGGCGTCGAGCCAGCAGCGACGCGGCGTGTGCGGCGGAGGAGCGGGCCACGGCGAGGTTCGGCAGCTGCGGCGGCAAAGTCACGAGCCGGTGCAGGGCGAAGCGGAGCAGGCGGATCTCGCGGACCACGCCTTCCACGGCGCCCAGGGAATGCAGCGAGGCGCGGCCGCCGGCCAGTACGACGGCCATCAGCTCGCCGTCGTACTCGACGAACTCGATGAGCGCCGCGGTGCCCAGCGCGGCGGCCAGGGACGCGACCGGCGGTGGCTTGAACACCGCCACCTCGCCGGACGTCTGCCGGGTGAGGTCGCGGACGCGTTGTTCGGCGCGGACCAGTTGGACGCGCAGGGCACCCGCCGGTTTTCCGGCCAGCACAGCGGATTCGACGTCGGCGGACATCGCGCGCAACGACGCCAGCGCGTCCTCCAGGCGAGGGTCGTCCGGCGGCGAGACGGACTTCATCCGCAACGCGCCCGCCCGCCAGCTCTCGGTCCACGACAGCACGCGCGCCGCGTTCCCCGAGGCGACGGCCAGTCGCAGACCCTCCAGGGCCAGGGCCTGGCCCTGCACGCCGGTCGACGCCCGCAGCTCGGCCGCCCCCAGCGACACCCGGTACTCGTCCAGCAGCCCGATACCGCGACGAAGAGCGGAAGAAGTCCCGCGCACATCGCCGGAAAGCTTGCGCCGCAACGCTTCCGCGTACCAGCCGCGCACCCGCAGGCCAGCCGGGCCGCGCAGCCGCGAAGCAGCGGCGGCGGACAGCTCGGCAACCGCACGAGCACGATGGCCGAGGTCGGCGGCGACCAGACCGGCGTCGATCCGGGCTTCCAGAGCGGGCAGCCGCCAGTCCATCGCGTCCAACTCGGAAGCCACCCGAGACAACGCCAGCCGCAACGGGCGGGTGCGGTCACCGCGCAGGACAGCGGCGTGCAGCTCGAGGTATCGGGCGCCGGCCGCCCACAGCAGGCGTTGCTCGCGGCGGAACCGGCGGCGCGCCTCGGCGGCAAAGGAATTGGCCGCGTCGGGATCGTCGTCCAGCAGGGCGATCCGCGCGCGGAAGTACAGGGCCTCCGAGACGCCCAGCGGGTTCTTCAGCGCCTTCAGCTCGATGATCGCCCGGTCGGCCGCCGCGCGGGCCTCGTCCAGCAGCGGCACCGAGACGAGCAGCTCCAAGCGGTTCACCAGCAGCACCGGGCGCATCACGTCGAGGCGCCGGTGCACCTCTTCAGCCTTGTCGAACAGGGTCAGCGCGGCCGGCACGTCACCGGAGCGGGTCGCCATGATCCCCGCGTTCCAGTGCACGTCGGCGACGCCGAGCTCCTGGCCGAGCTCCCCCAGCAACGTGGCGGCGAGCGCGAAGTCCGCCGACGCCTCACGCATGTTGCCCACGTACGCGCGCACGAGGCCCCGGTTGTTCAACGCCCGTGCCTCCACGAGCTTGTCACCGACGCGGCGGGCACCGGCGATGGCGGCGGTGTAGTCGCGCTCGGCGTCGTCATGACGCGTCAGGTAGTGGAAGACGACGCCGCGCTGCATCAACGCGGCCACCGCGTCGGCGCCGGAGAGTTCCGGCATCGCGTCGTCGAGCGCCTTCAACGCCTGCTTGTGCTTACCGGTGTAGACGAGCACCCACGCCAGACTCATTTGCGCCAATGCGGACAACCGGGGGAGCGTTGCGTCGCCCGCGATCTTGATCGAGCGACGCAGATGCCGAGCCGCACCGGGGAAGTCGTGCATCTCGCGCAACGCGAGGCCGATCGCACGCTCGGCGATCGACCATTCCGCGCGGTCTTCCGTCGTGCGGAGCACCTCGCGGGCCATCTCCACGGCCGCGCGCGGGTTGCGCTGGCGGGCCTCCAGCGCGTCCTCCGCAGAAAAGTCGGTCACAGCACCACTTTATCCGCTGTGGTAGCTTGATCAAGCTCGGTCGGGGTGCCCGTCAACGCTGCTTTAGTGAGGCCGTGGTGTCGAAAACGCCAGAAAGCGCGGAGCTTTACCAAAGAGCTTTTCTGCAGCTCATCGCCGACGACAAGAACATCAGCTTCCACGCCGAACGCGGGCGTGAATTCCTTTATCGACCCGGTCAGCTGCTCGTCGGTACCGACGATCAACAACGTGTGGTCGAAAAGCTTCGTGAAAACAACATCATCGCCCGGCCCGGCGAAGGTTTCGCCGGATTGGCGCGATTGACGTTGCCGAACAACGCCGAGGACATTCCCCGGATTGTCCGCCTGTTGCGCGACCAGCGGAACTGGCCGAACGAGCGCGTGCCGCTCGTGCAGCCGCACCACGTGATCGTCGGCCACGGCGGCCTCATCATGGGCAACCCCGGCGACCGGCCGTACCCCGCCGAACCGATCTCCGCGCCCAAGTCCGACGACCGCCTCAGGGACGTCAGGGTCGGCATCATCGACACCGGCATCTCCTCCGGCGCCGACAGCGACCACTCCGACTGGTTCGCCGAGCGCTACGCCAAGGAGGCGGACGACGTCGACCCCGCCTACAGCAGCGGCGACCAGTTCGCGTTGCAGGGCGGGCACGGCACGTTCGTCGCGGGCGTGATCCAGAACGCGGCGCCCGGCGTCTCGTTCGACCCGGAGGTCGCGCTCGACCAGAACGGGTTCGGCGACGAGGAACGGCTCGTGCGCAAGATCGCGGAGCTGGGCAAGAAGAAGATCAACGTGCTCAACCTGTCGCTGGGCTGCTTCACCGAGGACGACGTCGCGTCCGAACCGCTGCGGCGCGCGATCGAGGGCCTGCCCGCGGACGTCGTCGTGGTCGCCTCGGCCGGCAACCAGGGCACGCAACGGCCGAGCTGGCCCGCCGCGCTGTGCGGGGTCACCGCCGTCGCCGCCGCCCAGCAGGAGCGCGACGGTTCGATCGGGCCCGCGTTCTACTCGAACTGGGGCCACTGGGTGGACGCCTGCGCGATCGGCAACCGCGCCTCGACCTACCTCAAGGGCGAGTGGCACCTGCCGGGCGAGGCCGCCGCTACGCCGTTCGCGCTGTGGGCGTACTGGTACGGCACGTCCTTCGCTGCTCCCCTGGTCACCGGCCGGATCGCCGCCACCATGGCCGCGGAGGGCATCACCGCAGCTCAGGCACGTGACAAACTGTTGACCGGGCCGGACTTCCATCCCGGCTACGGAGTTTTCGTCAAATAGTTGTATCTGGGAGGCAACCTCGGCCTCCGCCAGTTGTGACCGCAAGGAGTCGACGTGACCTCTGCATCCCCGATCGCCGCGCTCGTGAGCGCGGCGGCCGAGGGCGACCAGTCGGCGTGGAACGAGATCGTGGACCGTTACACGCCCCTGGTGGTGTCGGTGATCTACAAGCACCGGCTGCGCCCAGCGGATGCGGCCGACGTGAACCAGACGCTGTGGCTGCGGCTCGTGGAGCAGATCGGACGGCTGCGCGAGCCGGAGGCACTGCCCGGCTGGATCATGACGACCACCCGCAACGAATGTCTGCGCGTGCTGCGCGTGCAGCAGCGGACGCACCTCTACGACCCGTTGTCCGAGTCCGACGCGCTGGAGTCGGAGCAGACGGACGCGGACGTGGAGTCGGACCTGCTGGCGGTGGAGCGGCGGCAGGCGTTGCGGGACGGGTTCGCCGAGCTCACCGACCAGTGCAAGCGATTGCTGACGAAGCTGATGACCGATCCGCCGCCGAGCTACCAGGTCGTGAGCGAAGAGCTCGCGATGCCGGTCGGCAGCATCGGCCCGACGCGGATCCGCTGCCTGGAGAAGTTGCGCAAGACCACGGCGCTCTCGACGTTCCTGGGATCGCCGCTGATGAAGTCACAGCAGAGAGGAGGTGTGCTGGGTGCGGCACGACTGGGACAGTGACGAGGTACTGCTCGACGCCTTGCGCGATGCGTTGAGCACACCTTCCGAGGACGTACCGCCGGAGTTCGTCGAGGCCGCGAAGGCCGCGTTCACCTGGCGGAACATCGATGAAGAGCTGCTGCTGATCACGTCGTACGACTCCGTGCTGGACGACACGCTGTTCGCCAGGGCCCGGTCGACGTCCACGGCGCGACAGCTCGTGTTCGACGCGGACGGCGTGTCGTTGCAGGTGGAGGCGTCGGCGGCCGGGATCACCGGGCAGCTGATGCCGGCGTCCGGATCCGTCACGCTGGTGACGCCGGCCGGCGACCACGAGACAGCGGCGGTCGACGAACTGGGGATGTTCGTGATGGGGGTCGCGCCACGCGGACCGGTGAAGTTCCGGTTCTCCGGTGGTTGCACCGATTGGTTTATCCTCTGACTCACATTCGAGTGATGATGGAATTCATTCGTTCGGCCCACGCCTGCGGCCAGTAGGGTTGTCGACGCTCAGAATTCGCATCGCGCGAGAGGTGTGTGCCGCTGTGGTCGATCGAGTCAGCTGGGTCCCGGAAGGTGTGAACGTCGACGTTCCGAGTTCCGCTCGGATCTACGACTACCTGCTCGGCGGTGGACACAACTTCGAAGCGGACCGCGCGACGGCGGAAGCGCTGATCAAGGTTCTGCCGGTGCGCGGCATGGCGCGGCTCAACCGCGCCTATCTGCGCCGGGCCGTTCTGGAACTGGCGGACCTCGGCATACGGCAGTTCCTGGACCTCGGTTCCGGCATCCCGACGGTCGGCAACGTGCACGAGGTGGCGCACGAGGTCGCTCCTGAATCGAAGGTCGTGTACGTCGACTTCGAGCCCGTCGCGATCACGCACGCCGAGCTGATGCTGGCCGACGAGCCGAACGTGACCGCGTTGCTGGGCGATCTGCGCGAACCGGAGAAGGTCGTGGCTCAGGCCCGGGAGCTGCTGGACTTCTCGCAGCCGATCGGGCTTCTCGTCGTCGGCGTCCTGCAGTTCATCCCGGATTCCGACGACCCCTGGGGCGTGTTGTCGCGGTACGTGGAATCACTGTCTTCCGGTTCGTACCTGGCGCTGTCGCACTTCACCGCGGACAGCATGCCGGCGGAGATGGCCGCGGGTAAGGAGATCTTCGCCAAGACCGCGGAGCCGATCACACCGCGCACGAAGGCCCAGGTGACGGACATGCTGGCGGGCTTGGAGATCGTGGAGCCCGGCATCGTCTTCACGCCGCAGTGGCGGCCGGAGACGCCGGAGGACGTCGGCGCGGACCCGACGAAGGCGAACATCTACGCCGCGGTCGGCCGCAAGCCCTGATGCCTCCCCCGTCGCTGGCACAGCGCTGGGCGGCTGTTCTCATCGAGAGCGCGTATTCGCCGATGTCACGGCGAAAGCTGACGCAGCACCTCGAGGAGCACGCCGCCCGGCTGCGTGCTGGGCAGGCGGCGCTGGCCGTCGGCGAATGGCTGGTGCGCAAGCGTTTCACCGGCCCGGACTCGTTGCGCCGCACGCTGGAGGTGCTCGCACCGGAACTGCCTTCCGACGTGCTCGGCGCGCTCGCGGCCGGGTACGTGCGGGCGACGCGCGACCAGCTGTTCGCCGAGCAGGAGAAGGTCAAGAACGCGCTGCTGAAGGCCGTCGAGGACGCACAACGCGACCTGCACGACAGCGAGACCCGGTTCGCCCAGGTCTTCGCGACGACCGCGGTGGGCATCGCGATCTTCGACCTGCACGGTTCGGTGGTGGAGGCGAACGAGTCGCTGGCCACGATCCTCGGCCACGAGGAGATGCCCAAGGAGCTCTTCACCGAAGCGGACGCGATCGCGCTGTCGGCGGCCTTCGAACGGATGATCGCGTCCTCTGTGGACACTGACCGACGCGAGTGGGAACTCACCCGCAGCAACGGCGACACGGTGTGGGCCAACGTGGTGCTGTCGGTGCTGCGCGGGTCGGACGGGCTGCCGAAGTTCCACGTCGCGCTGATCGAGGACGTGACCGAGCAGAGGATGCTGCAGGAGTGGTTGCGGCACCAGTCGTTGACAGACCTGCTGACCGGACTGCCGAACCGCGCCTCGTTCACCGACAAGCTGGAGTCGGCGCTCGCGACCGGCGAGCCGCACACGCTGGGGTACCTGGACGTCGACAGCCTGACGATCGTCAACGACGGCCTCGGTTACGCGGCGGGCGACGCGGTGCTGGTGGAGGTCGCACGACGGTTGCGGGCCGTGCTACCGGACGCCGTGGTGGCACGGGTCGGCGGCGACGAGTTCGTCGTGCTGATCCACGGATCGCCGGACGTCGCCGCGCTGGCCGCGATGATCGACGAGGAGCTGTCCGAGCCGGTGTACCTGGAGGGCGCGGGGGTCGCGGTGTCGACGTCGATCGGTTTCGTGCACACCACCGGGTCCGGCGTCGATCCGACGACGGTGCTGCGGCGGGCGCATTCGACGTTGCGGCGGGCTGAGGCCGGCGGCAAGAGACAGTGGGCGATCTACGACCACGAGGCCGACTTCGCCGATCGGACTCGGTTCGCGCGGATCGCGGCGATGCCCGGCGCCTTCGAGAACGGCGAGATCTCCGTGCAGTACTCGCCGGTGTCGTGGGTTTCGGGGTCCCTGGCCTTCGTCGAGGCCTCGCTGCGGTGGGGTGCGACCCAGCACGACGAGGTCGTCACCTACGCCGACGCTCTCGGCCTGGCCGCGCGCGTGGGGCAGATGGTGCTGCACGATGTCTGTTCGCGCGGGGAACCGGCGCTGATCAGGCTTTCCCGCGACCAGTCACGGGATCCGGACCTGGCGGCGCACGTGCGCTCGACCATGCGGGCCTGCGCGTTCCCGGCTTCTTCGCTGTTCCTGGCGCTGGACGTGCGGTCGATGCCGGACGGCGAGGAGAACCTCGAGGTGCTGCACGACATGGGCGTGCACGTTCTGCTGCACGAGTTCGGCGGCGGGTTCGGCGGGCTGTCCACTGTGGACCGCAGTCCGGTGTGGGGTGTGCGGCTGGCTCGGCCGCCGTCAGAACGGCTGGCGCGGCAAGGGCTTGCGTTGATGGTGCCGCTGCTGCGGTCGGCGGGCGTGCACGTGATCGGCGGGCCCGGCGATCCGGACGAACTTCGGGCGCTCGGCGTGGACCTGGTGGTGTCCTGAGCGCTGGTGTCGTGAGTGGTTGTGGCCGTCAGGGAGACCACAACCACTCACGGATCACTTAGGCAGCGTCCTCGTACGTCGTCGCCTGGACGGTCACGGCCGTGCGGAAGTTCGCCTCGACCTCGGCCTTCTCCTTGGCGCTCGGGTTCGGGTTCTTGCACGACGTGCCGGCGCTGGCGCCGGACATCAGGTCGGTGCAGAGACCGGTCCTGCGGTCGGGCAGACCGAGCAGGTGCCCGAACTCGTGGGCCGAGATGCGGACGGTGTCATGCCCTTCGTTGACCGCCTGGGTGCCCATGACCCAACGGCCACGGCCGAGGCTGGACACGTAGGCACGAGGCCACTGGTTGTCCACGCTCACGGTGACGTTCGCGGTGCCGGTCACCTTGCGCAGCTGCACGTTCACCACGCTGCTGTTCCACACCTGCGCACCCTTGTCGATGGCCGCCTGGAACTGACCGGTGTTGCTCGAGTTGTAGGTGACGATGCGGGGCGCAGCTTCCGCGGTGCCGATGAGGCCGACCGACATGGCGGCAGCACTGACGACCACAGCAATTGTTTTGCGCAGGGACACAGGAATCTCCTCGCAATGCAGGGTAATTGCTCCCCGACTGTATCGCTGCAGCGTTGGGGCACAAGAAGAGTCAAGTGTGAACCGGCGCTGACACGGTCCAGAGACTTCGTAGGGGATCCGGTGCCACGACCGAGCGACATGCCGTGCGGCGAGCGGAAATGCGCCCTACTACTGATGTTCCGGGTCTTCCCGCACCCCCGAACAGATCGCCGCCAGATGGCGGAATAACTCTTGACCCCCTTCTGGAAGTGATGATCCAGAAGGGGGTCAGGAGTGAAGAAGCGACTAAGCGAACGAAGGTTGGCGCAGCGCGTGCTCGACCAACGCGATCAGAATCTGCTTCGTCGACTGCCGGTTGCGGGCGTCGCACGGGATTATCGGCACCGACGAAGGGATCGTCAGCGCGTCCCGCACCTCCTCCGCGCGGTGGTGCATCAGGCCGTCGAAGCAGTTCACCGCGATCACGTAAGGCAGATCGCGGTCCTCGAAGAAGTCGATGGGTGCGAAGGCCTCGTCGATCCGGCGGGTGTCGACCATGACGACGGCACCGATCGCGCCGCGCACCAGGTCGTCCCACATGAACCAGAACCGGTGCTGTCCGGGCGTGCCGAACAGGTACAGGATCAGGTCCTTGTCGAGCGACACCCGGCCGAAGTCCATGGCCACCGTGGTGGTGACCTTGTCAGGAACCGCGGACAGGTCGTCGACTCCGACCGATGCCTGGGTCATCACGGCCTCGGTGGTCAGCGGGGTGATCTCGGAAACCGAGCCGACGAACGTCGTTTTGCCGACGCCGAACCCGCCCGCGACGACGATCTTCGCCGACATCGCGGTCAGATCGACCCCAGGTGACCCCGGACGACCCGGAGCACCGTTGCTCATGGGAACTTCTCTCTACTCAGGCTCGCATGGAAACGTGCAGCTGGGCACGGATCTCCGGCGTGAGCTGGAGACCGACCCGCTCCACCAGGCGGGTCATCGCGTAACCGATGAGCCCGATGTCGCAGTTGGGTGCGGCGAGCACGGCCAGGCACGACCCGTCGCTGATGGACATCAGGAAAAGATAGCCGCGCTCCATCTCGACGACAGTCTGCTTCACCTCACCCGCTTCGAAGCAGCGCGCCGCGCCGAGGTTCAGTGAAACCAGGCCGGAAGACACTGCGGCGAGTTGCTCCGCACGGTCGTGCGGCAGGCGGTCAGAAGAAGCGAGCAACAGGCCGTCCGCGGAGACGACGATCGCGTGCGCGACACCGGCGACCCTGCTGACGAAGTCCTCGACCAGCCAGCTGAAGTTGTCCAGTTCCTCAGTCGCGGTGGTCACTGGCGTTCCCTTTCTGCGATCACGGGGATGCCTCCGACGGCGGAGTCGAAGAGCGACTCGCGGCCCATCTGGACGCCCTTCTGGTAGGTGGCGAACCGCTGACGCAACCGGTCGGCCGATCGGCCGGGGATGCTCGCGGAGGCCAGCTGAGGTGCCGGGGACGACGGCTTTGGCAGCGAACCGGGCACCAGGCGTGCCTTCGGAACGCGCTTGGGCAGACCGTTCTCCGTCGTCTGCGCGGTTTCACCGGTGCCGAGCGCGCCGGCAGCGCGCCAGCCCTCGTCCGCCGTTCCCCAGTCGGACTCGGCGAAGTCGGCGACCGCGCGGGGCACCGCCGTTGGTGCCTCGATCTTCACAGTTTCCGCTGAACGCTGCCGCTTCGGCAGGCCGTTCACCGTGGTGCTGTCCGCTTCTTCCACTGCCCGTTCCGGCTCCGCTGACGGAACGTCCATTGTGGATCGTGCGGCCGGTACCTCCGCCGCCGGGGTCTTGAACCACCGCGACAGCTCGTCGTGGGAGATCTCCAGGTCGTCGTCGGAGATCGCCGGGAAGATCTCGGTGGCCGGGTCGGTCGGGCGCTCGATCGGCGGCTCGTAGGAGTAACCGTCCTCCGAGGCCTTCTCGTCCGCCTCGATCCGCGCGGTGAACAGGCCGTCCGCGGACGTCTGCTCGATGCGGTGCCGGCCGGAGTTGTCGTCCGTGGTCGCGGGCGCCGACGTGTGGACCGGGTGCTCCGGCGTCCACTTCGGCACACCGGACAGGCCCTCGCCGGTGGACTCGGTAGCGGTGGGAGGCGCGACGGGCAGCGGCAGCGCGGGCACAGCGCCCTTGTGCAGCAACGAGACCGGCAGGATCACCTGCGCGGTGACACCGCCCTCGATGTCGTCGTTGTTCGCCAGCGTCACGCGGATCTCGTGGCGCTTCGCCAGCTGGCCGACCACGTACAGGCCCATCTCGCGGGCCACCGAGACGTCGACCTCCGGCGGCTCGGCGAGCTTCGCGTTGGACTCGACGATGTCGTCCTCCTGCATGCCGACACCGCGGTCGTGGATGCGGATCGCGATCTCGCCCTTGCGGGTCTCGATCGTGCGCACGGTGACCTTGGTCGTCGGCTTGGAGAACGCCGTCGCGTTGTCGAGCAGCTCGGCGACGAGGTGCGCGAGGTCGTTGACCACGCGGCCCTGCACCATCAGGTCCGGCGTCGGCGCGATCTGGACGCGCGCGTACTTCTCGACCTCGGACACCGCGGCGCCGAGCACCTCGGCGACCGCGACCGGCCGGGTGACGCGGCGGTTGACCGTCGTGCCGGAGAGCACCAGCAGGTTCTCGCTGTTGCGGCGCATCTGCGTGGCGAGGTGGTCGAGCTCGAACAACGACGCGAGGTGGTCGGGGTCCTGCTCGTCCTGCTCCAGCCGGTCGATGACGCTGATCTGCCGTTCCACCAACGCCTGCGAGCGCCGCGACAGGTTGATGAACATGTCGTTGACGTTCGCGCGCAGGGCGACCTGCTCGACGGCGAGGCGGACGGCTTCGCGCTGCACGAGGTCGAACGCCCGCGCGACCTGGCCGACCTCCTCGGTCGTGTTGATCGGCACCGGGACGATCGCCTCCTCGGCGGCACGTTCCGGCTCGCGGTGCGAACGAATGCGGCGAATCGCGTCAGGCAGCTGGTTGCGCGCCACGTCGAGGGCGCTGCGGCGCAGGATGCGCAGCGGGCGCAGCATCGACTGCGCGACCATCGCCATCAGACCGAACGCGATCAGCAGCGAGATCGCGACCAGTGCCGCGTCACGCCAGGCGTCCGAACGGGCCTGACCCGCGAGGCGCGTGGTCGTCGCGTTGGCCTGGCTCTCCAGCTCGGTCGCGACCTCGCGGATCAGGTTCGCGGTGTCCTGACCGATCTTGAGGACCTCGGCGTCCGTGATGGACACCGGCTTGCGTTCGGCGTCCTGCGCGAGCGCGAGCTTCACCAGCCGGTTGCGGCCGTCCACGGACGCACCGGACACGATGTCCTGGAACTTCTGCCGGTTCGCCGGCGAGGCCACGTCGTTGAACTCGTTGAACGCCGCGTCCAACCGCGACTGCGCGGCCCGCAGCTCGTCCGCGGCACCGGGCGCGAAACCCTTGCGCAGCGCGGTGGACGTGAGGAGCGAGTTCTGCTGGCCGAGCTCTTCCTGCGCGACGTAGAGCGCCTGCGCGGCGGTGGCCAGCGGAACGATCTCGGGTTCGCTCAGGCTGGAGATCGCGGCGCGGTGCACCTGGCTGAGCGAAGCGATGATCTGGTTGTACGCACCGACCACGGCGATGTCCGGGTACTTGGTGCTCAGCAACGTGACGCGCAGGGCCGCCAGTCCGTCCATCGACTGCAGCGACTTGGTGAACGCCTCGTTGAGGGGCGCGCTCAAGGCCGTGGTCGTCGCGCCCGCGTCTCGGTACTTGCCGAGTTCGTTGTCCGTGAGGCCGGTGCGGGCGGCGTGTTCGGGACACGCGTTCTGCCTGCCTGCAGCCACACACTGAACCGCCCAGTCGCGCTCTACCTGGAGCGCGTTCTCCACCTTCGCCGCCTGGTGGCTCACCGCAAGTTCGCGCTGGACGGTGTCGAAGAGTTCGACGTCGTCGAGCTGGGTGTTCAGGCGCAGGCCCGCGAGAGTCGCGGTGCTCAGCGCCGGAACTAACAACACCACCGCGAGCTTGCTCCGCAGCCGCCAGTTGCGTAGGCGGAACCGGTCGATGCCTCGCTGGTCCTCACGACCGCGCACCGTCAACACTCCCCGCCCCGTTTAATAGCTGCAAACCTGGTGGATCTTGGAGTAAAACGCGCTGTTCTCATACCGCCGTTCGGACGACAAAACAGCTGGTTCGAGAATCAACAACTTTGACCAGCGCGGCTAAACGGCCGCTAAGCGATAATTCATCTGGTGGAAACGACGAGCGCGGGCAACCGCGATCACGGCGCGATCACAGTTGCCCGCGCTGTTCGTCAACTACCGGAGGGCTGGATGAGCATCGGCTTGACGTCGAGCTCCTTGTCCAGCATCCCGTACCGCTGCATCAGCTGGACGACGCGCTGCAGCCGCGTCGGGTCCAGCGTGGTCGGGAAGGCGCCGAAGTGGACAAGACCTGCGGTTTCCTTGTCGACCTTGGCGTACTCGACGAGCAGCGGCTCGACGGTGGGACGGTCTGCGGCGTCGGCCTGACCCTTGGCCATCGCGCGCTGGAAGGCGGCCACCGTCTTGGGGTTGTTCTTGGCGAACTCACCGCTGGTCGCGTAGCCCGCGATCGGGATGTTGTCGGTCGGGCCGGACGCGGCGTCCAGCACCTTGATCTGACCGGCGACCCGCTGCGCGCGGGTGATGAACGGCTCGACCATGAAGGCGGCGTCGACGGTCTTGTTCTGGACCGCCGCCTGCATGTCCGGGAACGGCATCTCCTTGAACTTGACCGAGTTGACGTCCACGTTCGCGGCCTCGAGCGTCGCCTTCGCGGTCAGCTCGGCGATGTTCTTGAACGTGTTGATCGCGATGGTCTTGCCCGCCAGGTCCGCCGGGCCCTTGATGGCGGAGTCACCCGACGCCAAGATCAGGAACATGTCGGGTTTCGCCTGGTAGCCATCGGCGATGAGCTTGATGCCGTCGACCGCCTTGGCCGCGTCCTTCGACTGGGCGGCGAAGAACGAGACCCAGTTGCCGAACGTGAAGTCCAACTCCTTGGCGATCAGGCCGGGGATCGCCTGGGCACCACCCTGGATCACCTTGAGATCAACCTCGAGACCCTCGGCCTTGAAGTAGCCCTTCCTGATCGCCACGTGGACGGAAGCCACGTCGAGGATCGGCAGAACCCCCAGGGTGATCTTGGCCTTCTCGACCTGGCCGTTGCCGTTCGCGTCGGCGGCGGGCGGGGTCTCTTTGCCGCCGAGCAGGCCACAACTCGCCACGGTGGCGAGCAGCGTGGCAAGGGCGATGCCACGGACGGCGATGCGGCGGACTCTTCGAGTCATCGGGAGCACTCTCCTGTCGGAGCGGTGTCGTCGTTGCGGGGAGATCGCGACGGTCAACCACTCAGAGTAGTGATGCTGCTCCAAAAGACCCCAGTTGACCGACACGAGCAGGTTCCAGTCCACTACCTGCGGTGAGCATCTAAGCACAGCAGGTCTAGGGCTAGGAGAACCCAGTTGAAGAGCGCCGTAACGGTCGTCGGAGCGGGGCCGGCCGGTCTGACCTTGGCAAACTTGATCCAGCAGTCAGGTATCGACTGCGTCGTGCTGGAAAAAGCTAGTCGCACCCATGTGGAAACACGACCACGGGCAGGAGTCCTGGAGCATCGCTCTGTAACCATGTTGGAGTCACTCGGTCTGGCAGATCGTTTGCTGATGGAAGCAGACCGTCACGGAACGTGTGAATTCCGCGTGAGCGGCCAGGCGTTCCAGGTGGCGTACAGCGACCTCTATGGAGACCGCCAGCACTACGTGTACCCGCAGCAGGAAGTCGTCAAGGACCTCATCGGGGCATTCCTGGACGCCGGGGGTGACATCCGGTTCTCGGTCAGCGACGTGGAGTTGCGGGATCTGACGTCTTCTACGCCATCTGTGGCCTTCACCAGCGCCGATGGGGTTCGCGAGACGGTCAGGTGCGACTTCGTCGCCGGGTGCGACGGGTTCCACGGCGTGTGCCGGCCGACCATTCCCGAGGGGGTGCTGACCGAATTCTCGCACCAGCACGGAATTGAGTGGCTCGCCATTCTCGCGGAGGCCCCTCCGTCGACTAAAGCCATCATTTACGCGCTGCACGAGGACGGCTTCGCCGGCCACATGTTGCGATCACCTTCCATTTCTCGCTTCTACCTCCAGGTGCCGGTCGGAACCAATTCGTCAGATTGGTCCGACGAACAGGTCTGGGAGGCACTGCACAAGCGCTTCGCACTGCACGACTCCACGTGGTCCCTGACCGAGGGGAAGATCATCGAAAAGCGCGTGCTCGACATGCGCAGCCACGTGGTGGAGCCGATGTCCTACGGCCGGCTGTACCTGCTGGGTGACGCAGCCCACATCATCACGCCGGTCGGCGCCAAGGGCATGAACCTCGCGATGAACGACGCCGCAACGTTCGGACGTGCGCTGACGGACTTCTACGCGACCGGATCCGAGACCGGCCTCAAGACCTACTCGGACGACTGCCTGCGCCGAGTCTGGCGGGCGCAGGAATTCTCGCAGTGGATGGTGAACATGATCCACACCGACGTGAGCTCGCCGTTCTTCGGACGGTTGGCCCAGGCCCGGCTGGAGCACCTGGCCGAGTCGCCGGCTTACCGCGCGACCTTCGCGGAGAACTACGTCGGCCCCTGAGGGCAAATATCTCCCCCTGTGGGGTGAGTCCCCCGCTCCCCTAACGAGTGAAGCGGACCCCCTAGGGATCTCATTTCGTCACGATCTGGGGCCAACTCCCGATGCAGGGGGATGTCGTTCATCCATACGGTTCAACACGACATCCCCCGATCCACCTACAGGAGCTTGAGTTCCATGGGCACCCAGACCACGACGCTGCACGACTTCACCCTCAACCTGCTCAGCGACCTCGACGCCCGTGAGGCGTTCCAGGTCGACCCCGAGGGCTGCCTCGAGGCCGCTGGTCTGGGCGACATCTCCGTCACCGACGTCCACGAGATCCTGCCGCTGGTGCTCGACACCGCGTCCGTCGCGAACGTCGACGCGGTCGACAAGGTCCTGGTCGAGGCGGGCGACATCACCGCCGTCGACAGCCTCAAGCTGATCACGGGCAACGTGCACGAGGTCACCGGCATCGCCGACGTGGCCGGCCTGACGAACATCGCCGCGCCCTCCGCCATCACCGCGCTGGTCACCGACTTCGGCGGCGTCGGCGACGTGTCGAACACCCTCGACGCCACCGTTCTGAAGGGCACCGAGGCCGTCTCGAACGTCTCGGACATCGCCCACGACAACTCCGTCGTCACCGAGGTCACCGACGTGGCGGGCGTGCACGACGTCGCCGACGTGCTGGTGAAGGACATCGACACCGACGTCCTGGTGAAGGACGTCGTGGACACCGATGTGCTGGTCAAGGACGTCATCGGCTCGGTCGACGTGGACGTCAAGGACGTCGTGGACGTGAGCGACAACGTGGTCCAGGACGTCGCTCAGGTCGGCGACGTGCACCAGGACCTCGGCCAGGTCATCGGTGATGTCCACGTCGGCGACATCGACGTGCTCGACGGCGGCGTCGGCAACGGCAACAACGTGGACATCCACTTCTGAGTTTTCGAACGTTCCTGGCGGTTCACGGGGGAACGGTTGGCGGGTGCCCTGAGCTCTGCCCCCGAGCGCGGGTGCCCGCCTCCCTCTTTGCCAGGCCCTGAAAGGCTTTTGCACGCCTTTCCCGCCGTGCCAGGCCCTCTGGTCCCTCCCGCGGGGCCAGGCACGTAGAACGCAGTTGAGCCCCGGACCGCGACGGCGGTCCGGGGCTCGACTGCGCCCTGATCTTTTTCCCAGTTCTTCCCAGATTTCCCAGTCAGAGCTGGATTTCGGTCACGGTCTGTCAGGAAGAGACGGTCTCGCTGAGCGACTCGCGCTCGGCGGCGGCCCACTTGTCGACGTCCAGCGTGGGCTTTCCGCCGACGTTCAGCAGCCGCGCCACCTTGGACCTCAGCGTCACGAAGGCGTCGTCGGTCCGCGTCGTCACCTGGTCGCGCTCGGCGGGCAACGGCACCTCCAGATCGGCCACCAGGCGCGCAGGAGAGCCGCTCAGGACGAGGATCCGGTCTCCCAGGTACACCGACTCGTCGATGTCGTGGGTGACCACCAGAACGGTCGTGTCGTGCTCGCGACGCACGCGCAGCAACAGGTCCTCCAGCTCGAACCGCGTCTGCGCGTCCACCGAGGCGAACGGCTCGTCCATCAACAGCAACGCGGGCCGGTACGCCAGAGCGCGCGCGATCGCCACACGTTGTTGCATGCCACCGGAAAGCTGTGCCGGCCGCTTGCGAGCGGCCGCACCGAGACCGACCCATTCCAGCGCCTCGGCGGCGCGCGCACGACGTTCGGCGCGCGGCAGGGACTGGAGCGGGAACTCGACGTTGCCCTGCACCGAAAGCCAGGGGAACAGCGAGCGGGAGTAGTCCTGGAACACCACCGCGAGGTGGGACCCGTTGAGGGACACGTCGCCGCGCGATGGCACGACGAGCCCGGAGATCGTGCGCAGCAGTGTCGACTTGCCACACCCCGACGGACCCACCACGCACACCAGCTCGCCGGCGCGCACGGTGAATGTGAGGCCACCGATGGCCTCATAGTCGCCGTAGGTGTGGCCTAGATCGGCCACCTCAAGCATGTTGCTCATCCCGACTCCTCGGTTGCCACGCCAACGCTCTGCGTTCCACCGCCAGAAGTGCGGTGTTGAGTCCGTAGCCGAGGACGCCCAACAGGACGATCCCCGCCCACATGCGCGTGTAGTCGAACTCGCGCTGTGCCTGCATGAGTTGTGAGCCGATGCCGTTGTCCGTTCCCACGAGCTCGGAGATGACCATCAGCACCAGCGAAAGCGACAGAGAGACCCGCAGGCCGGCGAAGATCTTGGGCGAGGCCGCCGGCAGCACCACTCCGAGAACCCACTGCCAGCGCGGGATCCGGAAGACAGCTGAAGTGTCCACTTTGGTCACGTCGACGGAACGGGCGCCGTCCACGCTGTTGAGCAGCACCGGCCAGATCACGCCGAAGACGATCGTCGCGAGCTGCATCGAGGTGCCTGCCTTGAACAGCAACAGGAACACCGGCACCAGCGCGGGCGGCGGGATCGAACGCAGGAAGACCAGCAGTGGTCCCGCGTACTCCATCGCCCGGTCGGAGCGGCCCAGCAGCAAGCCGAGAGCCACACCGATCACCGACGCGATCGCCCAGCCCAGCAGCAACCGCCCGATCGACGGCACCACGTGCTCGGTGAAGTTCTGCGGCTCGAGGACCCACCACTCCCACGCGGCCGAAACGATCTCGGACGGCGGTGGGAAGAACGGGTCGTCGGCCACCCAGCCGAGCAACTGCCAAACGGCAACGAGACCGGCGAACACGGTCCACCGTTGAAAGAACTTGGTCACCAGGCCACCCAACGCCGACGGACGCGCTCGAGGCCGTTGTTCAGCAGGACGCCGATCGCGCCCGCGACCACGGTGCCGACCAGCACCTGGTCCATCCGGCCAGGCCCGCTGCGGGCCTCCATGATGAAGTACCCCAGGCCCACCTGGCTGCCCGCCATCAGCTCCACGCTCACCATCACGATCAGAGCTGTCGTCGCCGCGAGCCGGATTCCGGTGAGGACGAACGGCAACGCGCTCGGCAGTGCCACCCGGAACAGCACACCCAGCTTGCGGGTGCCGAAAACCCTTGCGGTGTCGACGAGCAACGGATCCAGTTCGTCGAGCGCGTAAATGGTGTTGAACAGGATCGGCCACAGTGCCGCGTAGACGGCGAGCGTGATCTTGGTTTCCGGGCCGAAGCCCAGCATCACCAGCGCGAGCGGAATCAGTGCCACAGAAGGGATCGGGCGCAGGAACTCGATGATCGCGCGGGTCGCGTGGCGCACGGCCGGGACGCTGCCCAGCACGAGTCCACTCGGCACCGCGATGGCGACCGCGATCACGATGGCGATCAGCACCGCCAGGACCGTTGCCACGACATGGGTCATGAACTCCGGCGAGGTCAGTTGCGTGACCAACTCACCGAAAACGACGGACGGTGGTGGGAGCGCGTGTGCAGGGATGAACGGAGAGCGTCCTAAGAGCTCCCAGAGCACGAGGAACCCGGCGATGCCGAGGAGTCCCCTTGTGAACGCACGCACTCGGTCACCCTAGAGAGTGGATCTCTCCTTCACAATGCGTGCTTGCTCAACTCCGGGTTGTTTCCCGCCGGCGCGGCGCTTCAGCAGACCTCGACGCGCTCCACTTCGCCGAAGCTCTTCACCCATTCGGAGTCCGTCAGCCGTGCGCCGTCTTTTTCACACATCTTCTTGATGATCTGGCCGCTGTCGAGTTCGTACGGCAGCAGCTCCGGATCCTGGCCCCCGCTGCGCACGAGGAAGTCGTGGAACTGCGGCCGGTACACCGCCCGCATCGAGTTGCCGTGCCCGACGACGTACACGAGCCGGTCCGCGGGACGTCCGGTGGTGTAAAGCCGCTGCACTTCGAAGATGTTGTCGCGCACGACGGCCACGCGGTCGTCGTCGGAGAACGAGACACGAGCGCCGTACCGCAACGCGCTGTCGAGCTTGGCGCGCAGCACGGGCGTTCCGCTGGGCACGCGCTGCCACACCTCGACGACCGACTCCGGTGAGCGCTCGATGGCGAGCCAGCGGCCGTCACCGCTGTAGGTGATGCCGCGGACGTAGACCGGTTGGAGCAACGGTGGCGCGGCACGTTCGAAAGTTCCGCCGATGCGCCAGAACTCGATCGTCGTAAGACCCGCGGCCGCGTCCCAGGCGGCGGTCGCGAGCTCGCGGCCGTCCTGGCTCAGCGCGACGGTCTCGGCGTCGCGCACCGGGATCGGCAGCTCGCGCGGCTGGCGGGGGTCGCTGAGGTCGAGCAGCACCCCGCGCTCGGACTCGTCCGGCGTCGGCAGGCCGACCTCGACCGCCCCGCCGATCTTGCCGACGACCCGCGAGCCGTCCGCGCTGATGTCGAGGGCCTGGAACCGGTCGGGCAGCGGTGCGAGGTAGGTGATGTCGTTCGCGTCGTTGACGGCCCACAGGTGCTGCCGGCCGGTGGCGTCCTTCGTGACGGCACGGCGTTCGGCGAGCTTGACGACCCGGTGGCGGTCGGGGAACTTCTTGCCGGGCACCGCGCGGTCCTCGTCGAGGCCCCACATCCGGTCGGTGCCGTCCTCGTCGGTCACCGCGGCCAGCTCACCGCGCGGTCCGACCAGCACGTCGGCGTCGTCCTTGGGCGTGCCGGTGAACGGGATGCCGCGGGTGATCGCGTTCGCCAGCCGCAGCACCTTCTCCGCCTCGGCCGACGGGTTGACCTTGTAGCCGACCAGCGCGTACTTGTCCGCGTACGGCCGGCGTTGTTCCATCAACGCCTCGGACTCGGAGATCGCCTTGCCGCCGAGCTCGCGGTCGTGTGCTTCGGTGAGCTTGCGCTCGTTGGCCAGCGCGTAGACGACCGTGCCGGGCACCAGTGCGAGCAACACGGCCATCACCGCGATCAACGCCGTCGAGCGCCGGGTCTCGCGTTTGACGCTCTTGTCGACGAACCTGCGCTCCTGCGCGGTCAAGAAGTCGCCGAGGTCCTTGGCCTTGCGCAGCCGGGCACCCCGGTAGAGCGCCAGCGGGTCGCGGTCGCTCGCCTCCCACAGCTCGATCGCGGTGACGAGCTGCTGGTGCGTGCGGAGGTTCTCGCCCTCCTCGTCGATCCACTCGGCGAGCTGCGGCCAGCGCAGCACCGCGTCGTGGGTGAGCTCGATGCCGTCCTCGGTGAGCGTCACGAGCCTGGCCTTGGCGAGCAGGTCCCGCAGTGGCGGGTCGACGTCCAGCCTGCGACTCCGGCGTTGCGCGTTTCCGTTGCGCTGCACGGAAACCAGCCGGAGGAAGACTCTCCTGACCGCTCTTCGGTCGTCGTCGGGGAGAGTGCGGAAGAAGGTCTCCGCGGCCCGCGCGACGACGTGCTCGATGCCGCCGGACTCCTCGAAGCCCGCCAGCGACAGCGTCATGCCGCGCTTGCGCCGCCACGTCTCGACGAGCGCCTGCTGCACCAACGGCAACGCGTGCTGGTTCGCGGCGTCGGCGACCAGCCGGGCGATCACCGCGGTCTCGACGGTGGCGCCGATCTTGGCGGCGGGCTCGGTGATCGCGCGACGCAGCTGGTCCGCGCTCATCGGCTCGATGGTGATCTCGTTGCCGCCCAAGGTCTTCTCAACACACCGGTCGCGGTGATCCGCGCGGACCGCGAGCACCACGTGGGGGCAGCGCGTGACGGCGGTGACGAAGTCGTCCTGGTCCAGCGCCTTCTCGAAGTCGTCGACGAGCAGCACCAGACCGGGCCGGTGCTGCCGGATGCGCAGCCGCAGGTGGTCGGAATCCCGCCGGAACTCCTCGGCGAGCTGCTCCGCGGTCGTGTCCTCGAAAACCTCGGCGAGGACGCGCGCCAGGTCCTCGAGGGCGTTGTGCGCCGGCGTGATCACCACGGCGTCGTCGAGGGCGGGCAGGAGGCCGGCCTGGAGCAGCGACGTGCGCCCCGATCCGGAGGGCCCGACGACAACGGTGAGCGGCTTCGCCTTGACCGACTCGACGACCTGCTCGACAAGACACTCACGCCCGAAGAACCGCTTCGAGTCGTGCTCGGTGAACGGCTCGCCACCGGGATACGGCGCGTTCGGATGCAACGGCAACGTGTGTTCAGCAGCCAGCTCACGCCACCGCTTCGTCCACGGCACGGCATCGCCTTCACACGCCCGGACGAACGCCAGCGTCAGGGCCAGCGACGGCAACTTCCGGCCACCGGCCGCGTCGGACAACGCCGTAGGCGAGTAGTTGGCCCGCCTGGCCAGCTCGCGGTAGCTCGGTTTGCCCGCCTGATCGCGCAGTCTCCGCAGGTCACCGGCGAACCGCAGCAACGCGGTGTCCTCCGGACCGAGCGGTCGTTCCCCTCGTGGCATGCCGCCTCCTTGCCGGATTGTCCACCAGAGGTTCGCCCGCCGTCTAACACCCCGCTAATCGGTCACCATCCGGATGCCTGCTTCGTGATCGTTCCACCTATCCGGACGTGCGGCTCAGTCGCGGCAGGGCGGCATGAACGCGATGTCCCCGAAATACCGCACCCACTCCTCCCTGCTCATCCGCGGAATCGCCTGCTCACAGATCCGCACCGCCGGATCACGCGGGTCCACGTCCCACAACCGCACCGCCTGATCCGCCCCACCCGTGACGACCTCGTCCCCCTTGGGCGTGAGCCCCACCGCCGCCACCGGCCCCGAATGCCCGCGCAGCAACGCCTGCTCCACCGGTTCGCCCTGGTCAGAGAGCTGCCACAGGCGTACCAGGCCGTCGTTGGTGGCGACCGCGACGCTGTCGGCGCCGAGCCAGGCCGAGGTGATCTCGCCGCCGCCGGACGGGATCTCGGCGCGCAGGACCGGGTCGCGCGGGTCGGTGGCGTCCCAGAGGTGCACGGCGTTGTCCGTGGTGGTCATGAGCAGGTCGTTGCCCGCGAACTGGGCGCCGCCGGCGAACTGCTTGGTCAGCGACAGCAGCTTGGCGGCGCGCGGGTCGGTCACGTCGACGAGGTGGACGGCGCGGCCGGTGGTGACGGCGGCGAGGATCTGGCCGTCGGCGCGGAACGTCATGCCCGCCAAGGGACCCAGGCCCAGCTGGGTGCTGACCAGGAGTCGTGGGCGTTCGCGGCGGAGGTCGGTCCAGAAGCTCAGGGCGCCGTCGTGGTCGGTGGTGACGAGGGTGGTGCCCTGCCAGGCGATCGCCGAGGCGCGCACCGGGAGCACGGCCAGTTCGCGGGGTTTGCCGAGGGACACGTCGACGACGCGGACTGCGCCGTCCGCGCCCGCGGAGGCGACCAGGCCGCCGGTCGAGTCCATCGCGAGGGCGGTGACGGCGCCGACGTGCCTGGCGGCCTCGTGGGAGGTGCGCGGGGACGGCAGGTCGGCGAGGTCGGTCAGCACGACCGTGCCGTCGCGGTGGCCGGTGGCGACCTGTCGCTGGGTCGGGCCCACCACCAGCGCGGTCACCTCGGACTGGGCTTCGCGCAGCACCTGCGACGGCACGTCCTCCTGGCGCAAACCGTTGCGCGCCTGGGACAACGGCACGAGCTGGTAGGCGGCCAGCGCGACCTGCTGGGCCAGGGCGGGGTTCGTGGCACGCAACGACGCCGCCTCGCCGACCGCCTTCAGCACGGCTGCGGCGGCGCGTTGTTCGTCGGCGGTTTTACGGGCCTGCAAGGCGAAAACGGTCGTGCTGGCGGCGACGACGATCAGGGCCGCGAGCGCGGCGAGCAGCTGGCGCTGGCGGCGGGTGCGTCTTCGGGCGCTCACCGAGGCCTCTTCCTCGGCGGCCAGGCTCGCCGCGAGGAACGCACGCTCCTTGGCGTTCAAGGACAAGCCTTCAGGAACGTTCGCCAGCCGCCGTCCCCGGAACAGCGCGCCCGCGTCCCGGTCGAGCGACTCCCAGGTCTGCGTGGCGTCGGTGAGTTCGCGCTGTGCCTTGATGTTCTCGCGCTCCTCCTCGACCCAGCCCTGGAACTCCGGCCAGCTGCGGATCAACGCCTCGTGCGCGAGCTCGACACCGTCCCGGTCGATCACCACCAGCCGTGCCGCGGCCAGCGCGCACAACACTTCCTCGTCGGCTTCCAGCTCGTCCTTGCGCGCGCGGCGTTTGGTGTCGTCGGTAGTCACGAGCCGCAGCAGGATCCGTTTCGCGTGCGCCTGTTGCCGGGCGGTGAAACCGTCGAAGAGTTCTTGAGCGGTACGGGCGACGGCGTGTTCGAGACCGCCGACCTCCTCGTAACCGGCGATGGTCAACGTCATGCCGCGGCGGTGCTGCCACGTCTCCGCGAGCGCGTGCGACAGCAACGGCAACACGGCGGCCTGCCCCACCGCGTCCGCCATCAGCCTGGCCAGCAAGGCCGTCTCGACCTTGGCGCCCACGACCGCGGCGGGTTCGGTGATGGCGAGGCGCAGCTCGTCCGGCGACATCGCGCCGACCATGACCTGGCTGCCGGCGAGCGCCTCGACGAGCTCCGGGTGTTGCGCGCAGTGCCCGTAGTAGTCGGCCCGCACACCGATGACGACCTTCGCGCACCTCGTGAGCGCCGCGATCAGCCACATACGAAGCTCTTCGTTGCGGCACAACGTGAACAGCTCCTCGAACTGGTCCACGACCACGAGGTGCCCGTGCCTTCTGGCGAGCTCTTCCGGGTCTTTCAACTCATCGGCGAGCTCGACCGCGTCCTGACCGGTGAGCCTGGCGAGCGCGACCGCGCACTCCTCCACCGGGTTCGCGCCGGGCGTGAACAACAGGACGGGCTCGCGGGTGCGGGCGATCAACCCTGCCCGCAGCAACGACGACTTCCCCACCCCGGACGGCCCGAACACGCCGGTGAAACGGTTCTTCGTGGTCAGCAGCTCTGCCGTCAACCGCTCGCGCCCGAAGAACTTCGGCGCGTCACCGGGCTGGAACATCGCCAGTCCCACATAAGGACTGTCACCGGCCGCGTGCGGTTCGGACCCGGCGACCTCCCGCCACCGCCGCGCCCATTCCTCCGGATCGGCGTCACAAGCCTTGGCATAGGCCTTGGTCACCGCGAGACTCGGCAACTTCCGCCCACCGGCGGCCTCCGACAACGCCGCGGCCGAGTAGTGCGCCCGCCGGCTCAGCTCCCGGTAGGTCGGGCTGCCCGCACGCTCCCGCAGCCGGCGCAGATCCGCCGCGAACCGCAGGACACCGCTCTCGCCCTCCTCGAGAGGGCGTTCCCGTCTCGGCATCCCGTCATTGTTCAGAGAACTTTGTTCAGCGGCCAACGCCTGACCGTGAACAACCCGTTCGCCCTAACGTCGGTGCACACGCGTCTTCACACGGGGAAGACCCGGTGCTCGCGCCCCGAACCGGCGCCGGTGTGGCCGTGGGTGGCCGACCCCCAGATGGCCACCCACGGCTCAGCACCCCAGCACCTCAGTCCCTCAGCGTGCCTCAGCAGACGGGCACGCGTTTGATGTCCGGGAAGTACTTCGCCCAGTCCTCGTCGGACAGTTCGACCTCGCGGTCACGGCACAGTCCCCGGACCACTTTCTCGAAGTCGGTGCGCAACGACCAGATGGACGGCACCCCGTCGACGACAGCGAACGCGTCCTCACGCTCCCGGTAGCGCAGCGCCGAGATGGCGCCGCGGAACCCGCCGAACGACCCGGCCCGGACATCGGTGCCGGTCACGCCGACGGGCCAGACCTCGACCGACGCGTCGGTCTGCACGGCGATCATCCTGTCGTCGCGGCCGAACACGACGGTGGCGTAGGGCGAGCTCATCGGCAGCTTCCACCACTCGGAGGGCTGGTGGCCGTCCGTGATGCTCCAGACGACGAGTTCTCGCGAGTACTGCACCGCCAGTGCACCCCCGGTGCGGCCGACCACGAGCTGCAGCGGGTTTCCCGGAAGCGGGATCGACGCGCGCTGCCGCGGCCTCTCCCCGTCGACCACCCAGATCTCGGCGGCCGAGGTGTTCGTGCTGTTGTCGTCGCGCAGCAGCACCACCTCGCGACCGGAAGGAGACACGGCGGCGGAACTCACGTTCTCCCCCGGCACCGCGATCTCCCGCGGCTGTGCCGGGTCACGCAGGTCCCACACCTTCGTGCGGCGCTGCGGATGATCCCCGTCGATCATGAAAACACCGACGGCCGTGGTCCCGTCCGCGCTCACGTACAGGTTCGTCGGCGCCCCAGCGAAAACCCCGAGCTTCTTCGGCTTCGAGGGATCGGTGGTGTCCCAGATCTGCACCTCGCCGGCCGCCTCGACGGTGAACGCACGCCGGTCGTCATCGCTGAGCAGCGCGCTGATCACCCGGTCGCCGATCGAGATCACCGGGTCGTCCTGGTCCTGCCCGCGGAACCGGAGAGCGGCCGAGGTGACCCCGGAGGCGAAGACGTCGAGGTAGAACTCGCCGCGCGTCGAGAGCGACAACCGGCCGACGTTGGGCCACGACAGCATCTGCTGACCGGCGGTGTACGAGTTCCACCTGGCGGCGTCCGCGTTCAGCACCGCGTCCTGCGTCGCCAGTGTCGGTGTCACCGCGTAGGCCGCGAGGGCGAGCCGGGCTGCCTGGCTCGGGTCGGTCGGCAGCAGCCGCATGACCTCCGTGGCGGCACGTCCGGCCAACGCGTCGTTGCGCTGCTGCGTGGCCTCCTGCGCCTTGGCCGCCGCGAACACCACGGTGCCGCCGAGCAACAGCACCAGCACCGACAGCACGCTCACGACGACTCGGGTGCGGCGGACGCGGCGGCGGCCGTCGGCCTGGCTCGCGGTGAGGAAGACGCGTTCGGGTTCGGTGAGCGAATCCGGGCTCAACTCGCTCGCCTGAGCCAGCCGGGCACCCTTGTAGAGGAGGTCGCGGTCGCCTCCCCACTCGGCGGCGGCCTCGGTGAGCTGGTGGTGGACGCGCAGGGCTTCGCGGTCCTCTGCGATCCAGTCGCGCAGGCGTGGCCAGGAGCGGATCAACGCCTCGTGCGTCAGTTCGGCGTGCTGCTCGGTGAGGGTGACCAGCCGGGCGGTGGCCAGGCGTTCGACGACTTCGGCGTCGAGGCCCTCGCGGTTGGCGCGGCGCTTGGTGTCCTCGGTGCCTTCGCCCAGCGCGATCAGGCGCAGGAAGGTCCGCTGAGCCGTCTGTCGCTGTTCGGGACTGAGTTGCTCGTAGACGGCTTCGGCGGTGCGGGCGATGGCGTGTTCGACGCCGCCTGCCTCCTCGTACCCGACCAGCGACAGGGTCATTCCCCGGCGGCGGCGCCAGGTCTCGACCAGCGCGTGCTGCACGAGCGGGAGTGCGGCAGCCTGCCCTGCCACGTCCGCGACCAGGCGGGTGACCAGGGCGGTCTCGACCGTGGCGCCGACGTGCTGGGCGGGTTCGACGATGGCGCGGCGGAGTTCGTCGGTGGTCATCGGGCCGACCAGGAGCTGGCTGCCTTCGAGGGCTTCGACGAGCTCGGGGTGACGGCCGATGTGACCGTAGAAGTCGGCTCGCACGCCGATGACCACGCGCGGGGCGCTGACCAGGGCCTGGACGAACCAGTCACGTTGTTCAGGGCCGCAGAGGGTGAAGACCTCCTCGAACTGGTCGATGACCAGGACCAGGTCGTGCTGCCGGGCGAGCAGCCCCAGCGCGGCGGGGTCGGCGAGCTCGGAGCGGAACGCCACCGCGGACTCCCCGGTCGCCTGGGCGAGCCGGACCGCGCACTCGTCGAGCGGGTGGACGCCCGGCGTGAAGATCAGGGCGTTGGTCAGGCTCGGGAGCAGGCCGGCGCGCAGCAGGGACGACTTGCCAGAACCGCTCGCGCCGAAGACACCGACGAACGGGCGCGCACTGGTGAGTTCGACGAGCTTCGCGGTGAGCTTCTCGCGGCCGAAGAACCGGTCGGCGTCTTCCTTCTGGAACGCCTTGAGGCCGACGTACGGCGCTTCACCGGTCGGGTCCGGCGGGGCGGCGATCGCGCGCCAGCGCTGTTCCCACTCCTGCTCGTCACCGTCGCAGGCCTTGACGTAGGCCAGCGTGACGGCGAGCGACGGAAGTTTCTTGCCCCCGGCGGCGTCGGACAGCGTGGCCGCCGAGTAATGCGCGCGTGAAGCGAGCGCCCGGTAGGACGGTTTGCCCGCCTTGTCCCTCAGCTTGCGGAGGTCGGCGGCGAAACCGCCGAGTTCGCTGTCTTTGCTGTCCAACGGACGTTCGGTGCGTGGCATGTCGGTCTCCCCCTGTGACCGATTGTCTACACCGTGTTGTTCAAAACGCATGATCGACCCCTTACAACGTCATCGCCGTAGCGTTCTCGTTGCAAGGTGAATGGGGGTTCACCGCAGGTCGCCCCTCCGGTTCGGGGGCCGGAGGGGCGAGCGGGTTCAGATTCTGATCAGAGACCGACGAGCTTGTAAAGGCCGCCGACTTCCTGGCGGTTCAGGACCCGCATCGAGCCGGGACGCTGGTTGCCGAGCGACACGTCACCGACCGCGACGCGCACCAGCGACTGCACCGGGTAGCCGACGTGCTCGAGCAGGCGGCGCACGATGTGCTTGCGGCCCTCGTGCAGCACGACCTCGACGAGCGCCTTGCCGGGAACGGCGCTGATGAGCTTGAAGGAGTCGACCTTGACCGGGCCGTCGTCGAGCTCGATGCCGGCCTTCAGCTTCTTGTTGAGACCCTTCTCGACCGGGCCGGGCACCTCGGCGAGGTAGGTCTTCTTGACGTTGTAGCTCGGGTGCATCAACCGATGCGCGAGCTCGCCGTCGTTCGTGAGCAGCAGCAGGCCCTCGGTCTCGGCGTCGAGACGCCCGACGTGGAACAGCCGCTCCGCGCGGTTGCGCACCAGGTCGCCCACGCACGGGCGGCCCAGGTCGTCCTCCATCGTGGAGAGCATGCCGAACGGCTTGTTCAGCGCGATGGTGACGACGTCCTCGCGGATCTGCACCCGCACTCCGTCGACGTGCACCACGGCGGTCTCGGGGTCGATCCGGCGGCCCTGCTCGCGCACGACCTTGCCGTCGACCGACACGCGCCCCTGCTCGATCAGCTCCTCGGAAGCACGGCGCGAGGCGACCCCGGCCTGTGCGAGCACCTTCTGCAGGCGCACGCCTTCGTTCTCAGACATCGTCGATCGCATCCACTTCGGGCAGCAGCGGCGCGATTGCAGGCAGGTCGGCGAGCGACGACAGCCCCAACCGCTCCAGGAACAGTTCGGTCGTGCGGTACAGGATCCCACCCGTGTCGCTGTCCGTGCCCGTCTCCTCGATGAGCCCCCGCGCGACCAGGGTCCGGATCACACCGTCCACGTTGACGCCACGGACCGCCGCGATCCGCGCCCTCGTCACGGGCTGTCGGTAGGCGATCACCGCGAGCGTCTCCAGGGCCGCGCGGGTGAGTTTCGCGCGCTGACCGTCGAGCAGCAGCTTCTCCACGAACGGGGCGTACCGGTCCCGCGTGTAGAACCGCCAGCCGTCCCCCGCCCTGCGCAGGTCAATCCCACTGCCGGACTCGGTGTACCGGGTGGAGAGTCTACGGAGTGCTTCCTTGATTCGCTTAACCGGCTGCTCAAGGGCACTGCTGAGCTGGTCTTCCGCGATCGGGCTGTCGACCACGAGCAGCACGGACTCGATCGCCGCGTCGAATTCCTGGTCGCTCGTGAGGTCCGGGAGGCCGCTGTCCTCGATGGCTTCCTCGGGGGCGGCGGCGAGGAGCTGTGCCTCGAGGGCGGCGGCGTCGACGGCGTCCGCGGCCGGGGCCTCAGGCTCGGCTTCGGGCACCGCGGCAGGTTCGGGCTCAGCCGGGGCCAGCTCAGCTTCCGGCTCTGCGTCGTCAGCGAGTGGCTCGGCGGGCTCGGCTTCCGGCTCGGCGGCGGCGAGGGGGTCGGCGGCGTCAGGCTCGGGCTCGGCAGCGTCAGCCTCGGTCGGCTCCACCGCACCCGCTTCGTCCGCCGCGTCCGCCCCAGCCCCGTCGAATGCGGGCCCCGGGTTCCGCACCTCCGCCGCGTCCGGCCCCACCAGTGGCTCGCTCATCAGCCGTAGTCCTCATCCTCGTGGCCGGCGTGCACCTGCGCCTGCGCTTCCTCCAACGTCCCGCCGACCCACGTCACCTGCAGCGGCCCGAGCGGGTCCTCCTGCTCGAAGGCCAGCGACTTCTCCCGGTACAGCTCCAGCAGCGCCAGGAAGCGCGCCACGACCTCCATCGTCTCGGTGCAGTCGGCGACGATCTCCGTGAACGTCGCCGTGCCGCGTTCGACCAGGAAGGTCCGCAGCTGGTCCGCCGTCTCGCGGATCGACACGCGGTGCTGGTGGATGTGCGCGACCGAGAGCGTGCGCTTCTCCTTCGGCCGGAACGCGGCCGCGGCGATCAGGGCGAACTTCTGCGGCGTCACCCCGAGCATCACCTCGGGCAGCAGGCCCTCGAAGCGCGGCTCCAGCGACACCGACCGCGGATACCGGCGGAACGCGCCCTGTTCCAGCTCGGCGAACAGGGCCGCGACCTGCTTGTAGGCCCGGTACTGCAACAGCCGTGCGAACAGCAGGTCGCGCGCTTCCAGCAGCGCCAGGTCGTCCTCGTCCTCGACGTCACCGGTGGGCAGCAGCCGGGCGGCCTTCAGGTCCAGCAGGGTCGCCGCGATCACCAGGAACTCGGTGGTCTCGTCGAGGTCCCACGCCTCGCCCATGCCGCGCAGGTGCGCGATGAAGTCGTCGGTGACCGTGTGCAGCGCCACCTCGGTGACGTCGAGGGTGTGCTGCGAGATCAGCTGCAGCAGCAGGTCGAAGGGGCCCTCGAAGTTCGTGAGCCTGACCTTGAACTTGCCGTCGTCCGGAGCAGCGACTTCAGCGGCAACCTCAGCAGCGACTTCAGCAGCGACTTCAGGGGGAAGTTCCTCGGTCACTGCTCGCGCAACCTGCGTACCAGCAGCGATGCGTCACCGTGCGTCTCGAGGTCGTCCAGCACGATCGCGATCGCCTCACGCACCACACGCCCGCGGTCCACGCCCAGCCCGTGCGAGCCGCGCAACGACAGCCGCGCCTGCTCCAGAGCCATCAGCTCCTCGTCGGACACGTACACCGTGATCTTCGTGGTGTGCTTCGTGCGCCCGGACCCGCGCCGCTGAACGGGCGGATCAACGGCCTCGGGAGCAGCGTCAGGAACAGGAGCAGCAGCGGTCAGCCGGAAAAGCTCCGCCGCCCCCGGCAGTGAAGGGCGACGGTTCACCGGGCGATCACCTCGCGAGCCAGCCCGCGGTAGGCGTTGGCGCCGGCCGATCGCGGCGCCCAGCGGGTGATCGGCTCGCCCGCCACGGTGGTCTCCGGGAAACGCACCGTGCGGTTGATGACCGAGTCGAACACGATCTCGCCGAACGCCTCCACGACGCGTGCCATGACCTCACGCGAGTGCAGCGTGCGCGGGTCGTACATCGTGGCGAGGATGCCGGTGATGTTGAGCTTGGGGTTCAAGCGTTCCTTGACCTTCTCGATGGTGTCGATGAGCAGCGCGACCCCGCGCAGCGAGAAGAACTCGCACTCCAGCGGGATCAGCACTCCGTCCGCGGCCGCGAGGGCGTTCACCGTGAGCAGGCCGAGCGAGGGCTGGCAGTCGACCAGCACGTAGTCGTAGTGGTCGATCACGGGACGAAGGGTGCGCACGAGCGTGTGCTCGCGACCCACTTCGGACACCAGCTGGATCTCGGCCGCCGACAGGTCGATGTTGCTGGGCAGCAGGTCCATGTCGTCGACCATGGTCTTGCGGATGACGTCGGGAACGGAGGTGTCGTTCTCCATGATGACGTTGTAGATCGTGGTTTCCAGCTGGTGCGGGTGCACGCCGAGGCCCACCGAGAGCGCGCCCTGCGGGTCGAAGTCGACGAGCAGCACCCGCCGGCCGTATTCGGCCAGCGCCGCGCCCAGGTTGATGGTCGTCGTCGTCTTGCCGACGCCGCCCTTCTGGTTGCACACCGCGAGGATCTTCGCCGGGCCGTGGTGCAGCAGCGGCGGCGGATCCGGGATGTGGCGGCGCGGGCGGCCGGTCGGACCGATGCCGTCGACCTGCTCGTGAGCGACATCGTCCACCGGCGCGGCGTGCGGGGCCAGGTTCAGATCGGCACGGGGCGCGAAAGCGTGCTCCGGTGTCGACATGGCTGGCGTTCCCTCACTGGTCGTAGTCGTCTCTCCGGGCGCAGCCTAGGCCGCACCCGTGCGAGCGGCAACGCGCCTCGCCGGTGTTGTCAAGAGTCAGTTAGACCGGAACATCCATTCGTGTGCGACGGTCCGCGGCGGACAGCACGACGTCCAACAGGCCCGGGAAGAGAACATCCAGGTCGTCTCGACGCAGTGACACCCAGCGTTGGTTGCCGCGGCAGCGTGTTCGGGTGATGCCAGCTTCGCGCAACACGCGCAGGTGCTGGGAAAGGGTCGACTTCGCTACGTCAACCTCGAAAGCCCCGCACAGCCTCTCCCCGCTCAACTGGATCTGGCGCACAACGGCGAGCCTTGTCGGGTCGCTCAGCGCGTGCAGCACAGCGGCTAGATCAATGGCCTGTGGGGACGGCTCGTCCAAGTTCGGCACCTGACCACCGTACCCGTGGAAGCCTCATGTTCCAGTGGCTCGAGGGTGAGCAGTTGCGTAGACCTCCCTCAAAGTCGTAACGGTTACCAGTGTGTACACCTGAGTGGTCGTAACCGATGCGTGCCCGAGGAGTTCTTGCACCACCCGAACGTCAGCACCCCCTTCCAACAGATGGGTGGCGAACGAATGCCGCAACGTGTGCGGAGACACCACGGCGGTGATTCCCGCGTCCTCCGCTGCGGTCTTCAGAACGGTCCACGCGCTCTGCCGGGAAAGCCGTCCACCACGTGCATTCAAGAACAATGCAGGCGTCCCACGGCCCTTGGCCGCCAACGCAGGGCGCGCACGCACCAGGTACGCGTCCACCGCGGCCAACGCCGGCCGTCCCACCGGGACAAGCCGTTGTTTCCCACCCTTTCCATCCAGCAACACAGTGCGCTCACCTGCGTCGATGTCATCGATGTCCAGCCCGACGACCTCGGAGATGCGCGCGCCCGTCGAGTACAGCAACTCCAGCAACGCCTTGTCCCGCAGGTTCACGACGGTGTCGAGCAACGTCAGAACATCATTGACGGGCAATGCTTTCGGCAGCCTCTTCGGCGGCGACGGCGGGTGCACGGCACGTGCGGCGTCATGCGGCACCACGCCTTCGCGATGCGCGAACCGATGCAATCCCCGCACAGCGACCAACGTCCGTGCAGCTGACGACGCCGCGAGCCCGCTTTCTCGCAACACAGCCAGGAACTCGCTCACGTGCAACTCGGTCACCGCACCGAGATCCGTCACCCCGATGGACTCGAGATGTTCGGAGTACCTGCGCAGATCACGGGTGTAGGAGTCGAGAGTGTTGCGGGCCGTGCCGCGTTCCACGGCGAGGTGGTCGAGATAGCTCGCCACCAGTTCTGGGATCACGCCAGCCCTTCCAGCACAATCTCTCCATCGCGCGCGTTGACGCCCTTCGCCAGCGCGAGATCTTCCATCACAGCACGCTCAAAACCCTTGTCAGCCAACGCGATGACGTACGGCAAAGTCACGTTCGTCAGTGCGTACGTCGAAGTGTTCGGTACCGCACCAGGCATGTTCGCGACGCAGTAGAACACGGAGTCGTGCACTCGGTACGTCGGATCATCGTGCGTGGTGGGTCGTGTGTTTTCGAAACATCCACCTTGGTCAACGGCGATGTCAACCAGCACGCTTCCGGACCGCATCCGGGACACCAGATCGTTGCTGACGAGCTTCGGCGCCTTCGCTCCCGGCACCAGCACCGCGCCGATCACCAGATCCGCCCAGCGACAGGCCTTCTCGACCTCGTAGGCGTTCGACGCGATCGTCTGCAGGTGCCCGCGGTAAGTGAAGTCGATCTGCCGCAACCGGTTGACGTTGTTGTCCAGCACGATCACCTCGGCCTGCATGCCGACGGCCATCGTCGCCGCGTTCATCCCCGCCACGCCCGCGCCGATCACCGCGACCTTGCCCGCCGCGACTCCGGGCGCACCACCCAGCAGCACACCTCGTCCGCCTTGCGCGCGTTCCAAGCAGTGCGCGCCGACCTGAGCCGCCATCCGCCCGGCGATCTCGCTCATCGGCGCCAGCAACGGCAGCGACCCGTCCGGCAGCTGCACGGTCTCGTACGCGATGGCGGTGATGCCCGAGGAGGCGATCGCCTTGGTGCACTCCGGGCTGGCCGCCAGGTGCAGGTACGTGAAGAGCACCTGATCGCGGCGCATCCGGTGGTACTCGGGCTCGATCGGCTCCTTGACCTTCAGCACCAGGTCCGCGAGACCCCACACCTCGTCGGCCGTCGCGGCGATGCGCGCACCCGCCGACGTGTACTCGTGGTCGGGGAACGACGAGCCGGCCCCGGCGTCGTGCTCGATGACGACCTCGTGCCCGCGGCGCACCAGCTCGACCACACCCGCGGGCGTGATCGCCACGCGGTACTCGTGGTTCTTGATCTCCTTTGGGACACCGACCAGCATCGTCGCAGCGTATTCCCGATATCGATCTCCTGCATCGGATAACGTGCTGAGCCGTGTCAGAAGCATTCGGGCCAGAACAGCAGCGCATCGGCAACCAGCAGCGCGAAGAGGCGATCACCGCGCTCAACGACCATTTCGCGCTCGCTCGGCTCGACATCTCCGAATACCAGGAGCGGGTGAACCGCGCGTCCGTCGCGCAGACCTACGTCGAGCTGGCAGAGCTGTTCCGCGACCTCCCGCAGCCGCACCCGCCGTTCCTCGCGCCGCCCTCGGTGCCGTTCGCCGCCGTGCCCCCGCCGCCACCGGGCTTCGCGCCGCAGCCCACGCAGGCGTACTACCCGCCGCCCACCGGCCCGCAGCCGCAGTACGCCCCTCCGCCTCCCGGCTTCCAGCCGCCGCCTCCTGGCATGGGCTACGGGAACCCCGCCGCCCCGTACGGCTTCGACCCGATCACCGGCGTGCCGATGTCGGACAAGTCGAAGATCGCCGCGGGCGTGCTGCAGCTGTTCCTGGGCAACCTGGGCATCGGCCGCTTCTACACCGGCCACGTCGGCATCGCCGTCGCCCAGCTGCTGACCTGCGGTGGCTGCGGCATCTGGTCGTTGATCGACGGGATCCTCATCCTGGTCAACGGCGGCACGGACGCCGAAGGCCGCAAGCTCCGCGACTAAATACCGGCCAGGTTTCGGCCAACGCCCCACACAGCGGTAACGACGAGAACGGCGACACCGACCGACTTCGGCACGGATCGCCGTTCGCCAGTCCAACGATCTTTCGTCCAACGCCCGAACAGCCACACGGCCAGAGGCACGCCCAACGCGAGCAGCACAGCGTTGTAGTGGAACGCGCCAACCACATCGCCGTGCAGCAGCGCGTGCACCATGCGCGTGGCACCGCAGCCAGGGCAGTCGAGCCCGGTGAGCCAGTTGAACGGGCACTTCGGCAGCAGGTTGCCCGGCTTGTTCGGGTCGACGAACAGCAGCAGCACCGCACCGGCGCCACCCAGCGCGAGAACGGCAAAGGGTGCCTTCAGTCGTGCGAAGGCACCCTTCAACGTCTGCATCAGCCCAACTTACTTCTTGCGCGCGGCGAACCGGGTCGGCTTGTCGCGAAACGGTGCGTCGGCCGGACGCGGCTCAGCGCGGCCCTCCAGCACCTCACGCGCCGCGATGAGTCCGGCGACCGCGGAGGAGTTCACGATCTCGCCCGAGAACACCATCCGCACGGCCTCGTCGAGCGGGAAGCGGTGGATCTCCAGATCCGCCTCCTCCTCGCCCTGCACCTCACGCTCCACTTCGGACAGGTCCCGCGCCAGGAACACGCGCACGACCTCGTCGGTGAAACCGGGTGACGCGGCCTCGTCGACCAGAGTGTCCCAGCGCGCCGCGTCGAGCCCGACCTCCTCGGCCAGCTCCCGGCGCGCGCCGACGACCGGCTCCTCGTCGTCGTGGTCGAGCAGCCCGGCCGGCAGCTCCCAGAGGTGCCTGCCGAGCGCGTGCCGGTACTGGTGGATCAGCACGACCTCGCCCACGTCGTCGACGGCCACGACCGCGACCGCGCCCATGTGCTCGACGATCTCGCGCTTGGCCGTGCCGCCACCGGGCATCTCGACGTCGTCGATCCGCAGCGCGACAACCCGTCCGACGTGCACGTCCTCACTGGAGACCGTGCGGAAGTCGTGCCGGGACGTCACTTCGACGCCCCTGCAGTCAAAGGGAGGCGATCAGCGACCCGGTAGTCGATCGCGGCCTTCACGAACGCCGCGAACAGCGGATGCGGCTTCGTGGGACGCGACTTGAGCTCCGGATGCGCCTGCGTGCCCGCGTAGAACGGGTGCACGTCCGACGGCAGCTCGACGAACTCGACCAGGCGGCCGTCCGGCGACAGGCCGGAGAACACCAGACCGGCCTCGGTGAGCTTGCCCCGGTACGCGTTGTTGACCTCGTAGCGGTGGCGGTGCCGCTCGGACACCTCGGTCGCGCCGTACGCCTGAGCGACGACCGACCCCGGCGTGAGCTTCGCGATGTACGCGCCCAGGCGCATCGTGCCGCCCATGTCGCGCTGACCGGCCACGACGTCTTGCTGGTCGGCCATCGTGGAGATGACCGGCGTGCCGCCCTCTTCGAACTCGCTGGAGTTCGCGTCCTCGATGCCCGCGAGGTTGCGCGCGGCCTCGATCACCATGCACTGCAGGCCGAGGCACAGGCCGAGCGTCGGCACACCCCGCGTGCGGCTGTACTTCAGCGCGCCGAGCTTGCCCTCGATGCCGCGCACGCCGAACCCGCCGGGGATCAGCACCCCGTCCATACCCGACAACGCCCGTGCGGCGCCCTCCGGCGTCTGGCACTCGTCCGACGGCACCCACTTGATCTCGACCTTGGCGTGGTGCGCGAAACCGCCCGCACGCAGCGCCTCGGTGACCGACAGGTAGGCGTCCGGCAGGTCGACGTACTTGCCGACCAGCGCGATCTTCACCGTCTCCGACGGGTTGTGCACGCGGTCCAGCAGATCGCCCCACACCGTCCAGTCGACGTCGCGGAACGGCAGGTCGAGGCGGCGCACCACGTACGCGTCGAGACCCTCGGCGTGCAGGACCTTCGGGATGTCGTAGATCGACGGCGCGTCCACGGCCGCGACGACGGCGTCGGTGTCGACGTCGCACATCAGGCCGATCTTGCGCTTGAGCGCGTCCGGGATCTCCCGGTCCGCGCGGCACACGATCGCGTCCGGCTGGATGCCGATGTTGCGCAGCGCCGCGACGGAGTGCTGCGTCGGCTTGGTCTTCAGCTCGCCGCTCGGCGCCAGGTACGGCACCAGGCTGACGTGCAGGAAGAAGACGTTGTCGCGGCCGACGTCGTGGCGGACCTGGCGGCACGCCTCGAGGAACGGCAGCGACTCGATGTCACCGACGGTGCCGCCGACCTCGGTGATGACCACGTCCGGGGTGACGCCGTCGGCGTCCGGCTCGGCCATCGCCCTGATGCGGCGCTTGATCTCGTCGGTGATGTGCGGGATGACCTGGACCGTGTCGCCCAGGTACTCACCACGCCGCTCCTTGGCGATGACCTCGGAGTACACCTGGCCGGTGGTGACGTTCGCGTCGCCGCTCAGGTCCCGCGCGAGGAACCGCTCGTAGTGGCCGATGTCGAGGTCCGTCTCGGCACCGTCGTCGGTCACGAAGACCTCGCCGTGCTGGAACGGGTTCATCGTGCCGGGGTCCACGTTCAGGTACGGGTCGAGCTTCTGCATCGTTACCCGCAGGCCGCGCGAGGTGAGCAACTGGCCGAGGCTGGAGGCGGTGAGCCCCTTGCCCAAGGAGGACGCGACGCCCCCCGTGACGAAGACGTGCTTGGTCGTACGTGCCTGCTGCACCAACGGGGCTCCCGTGAAAATCGTGGGGGCCGAATCCCCCTATCCACGGGCCATAACGCTAACACGCCGACGGTCACTCAGCGCACCACGACCCGGCAGATCACATCACCCGATCGGCGCAGTGAGGGGTTTCCCCGATCCGCGCCCGGCACGGCCCGGCATCAGGAATGGTTGTCACGTGACCTTCGACGTGGCAGGTGAGGCCGTCAGAGCCGTGCACGACCGGTCCGCGGCGTGGCGTTTCATCGAGGGATTCGCCGCCGGGTGGGCGGAGCCGATCGAGGCGCAGGACGGCTGGAACCGGGCCGATCTCGCGGCCACCGAGGACCAGCTCGGCGTACAGCTGCCGGAGTCGCTGAAGGAGGCGCTGTCGTTGTTCGGCAAGCGCCCCGACCTCACCAGCAACCAGGACCGCCTGCTCACCCCGTCGGAACTGCGCCTCGACGGCGACGTCCTGGTGTTCCGCGACGAGAACCAGTGGGTCGCCGCCTGGGGAACGACGTTCGCCGGGGACGACCCCGAGGTCCTGATCAAGCTCGACCTGCTGAACAAGGCGGAGGAGCACTGGGACCGGTGGCTGCCCAGGTTCTCGCTCGCCTGCGTGGAGATGGTGCTGTCGGAGGCGTTGTTCCGCGACGGGGCCGAGACAGCGGACAGGGAGACGTCCGAGGCGGACATCTCCCTGCTCGAAGACAACTTCGCACTGTTGCCGCTGCGCAGTCCCGGTACCCGCTGGTTCGTCGCCGACGACGTGATCGTGCGCGAGGACGACAGCCAGTGGCTGTGGGCCCGCGCCCGCACGCCGGAAGCGTTGGAACTGCTGGTCAAGCAGCTTCCCGGCGACTGGACGACGGACTACTAGTTGTGATGTCCAGGGACGTTGTCCTGGTTTGGGTGTGTGACGGCTTGTCGTGAAGACAGGTGAAGGCCCCTGGATGTGAAGTGGAGCTGTCTAGGAACCGCTTCACATGTCCGGAGGCCTTCGTGTCCCACCCTAACGCGGCGCTGACGCCACGCGCCCGGCTACGCCTGGCGCGTCTGATTCTGGAAGAGAACTGGCCGGTGGCCGCGGCCGCGAAGATGTTCATGGTCGCGGAGCGGACCGCACGTAAATGGGCGGCGCGCTACCGCGACGAGGGCGAGGCGGGGATGTTCGACCGCAGCTCACGACCACATCTCAGCCCGACCCGCACACCCGAGCCGGTCGTGCGGCAGATCGCGGTCCTGCGGTGGCGGCACCGGCTCGGCCCAGTTCAGATCGCCGGCCGACTCGGCCTGCCCGCCTCCACAGTGCACGCCGTGCTCGTGCGCTGCCGGATCAA